>NZ_JBXWRJ010000005.1:0-210350 GCF_059612845.1 Ruegeria sp. YKSE079
GCGGGCCGAAACGACATCGACCCGCGCCTCAATCCGATTCTGACTGGTCTTTCTTTGACGGAGCGTCAGGCGCGGGTGGTTCCGTTTCCGCGCACCAGATATTTGAAACTTGTCAGTTGCGCTGCGCCGACCGGGCCACGCGCATGCATCTTGCCGGTCGCGATGCCAATCTCGGCCCCCATCCCGAATTCGCCGCCATCGGCGAACTGAGTCGACGCGTTGTGCATCAGAATGGCACTGTCCAGGCGCTCGAAGAACCTTGCCGCCGTGGCGGCATCTTCGGTCATGATGCAATCAGTGTGGTTCGAGCCGTACTGACGGATATGGTCAATGGCCGCGTCAACATCCGCCACGGTGCGTGCAGCGATGATGCTGTCGAGGAATTCCTTGCCCCAGTCGGCCTCGGTCGCGGCAACGGTACCGTCGGTAGCCAAAGCGCCCTCGGCATGAACCTCGACACCTGCGGCAAGAAGTGCTGCGACGACATCCTTGCCAATCGAGTCCACGACATCCTGATGCACGAGCAGGCATTCCGCCGCGCCACAGATACCGGTTCGGCGGGTCTTGGCGTTCAGAACCACATCGATGGTCTTTACCGGATCAGCGGCCTTGTCGATATAGATGTGAACGATCCCTTCGAGATGGGCAAAAACGGGCACGCGCGCTTCGCGCTGCACAAGCCCAACCAGCCCCTTGCCACCGCGCGGCACGATGACATCGATATGGTCGGTCATGGTCAGCAATTCCTGAACCGCCGCCCGGTCGCGGGTCGGCACCAGCTGGATGGCATCTTCGGGCAGGTTCGCGGCCTTCAGTCCTTCAACCAGACAGGCGTGAATCGCCCCCGACGAGTGGAAGCTTTCGGACCCTCCGCGCAATATCACCGCGTTGCCGGATTTCAGGCACAGCGCGCCGGCATCCGCGGTAACGTTCGGGCGGCTTTCATAAATCACGCCGATCACCCCCAAGGGCGTGCGCACGCGCTGGATGTTCAGGCCGGTCGGCATTTCCCATTCCGCCAGAACTTCCCCAACAGGATCGGCCTGATCGGCCACCGTGCGCAGCCCGTCCACCATCCCCTGAATGCGCGCCTCATCCAGCATCAGCCGGTCCATCATCGCAGGGTTCAGGCCCTTGTCGCGCCCAAATTCCAGGTCTTTCAGATTGGCCTTGATGATCTTGTCGCGATTGGCCCAAACAGCATCTGCCGCTGCAATCAGCGCGGCATGTTTGCGTTCGGCAGTCGCAAAGGCAAGCTCTTTCGAGGCATCTTTGGCGCGGACACCGATCTCGGCCATCACAGCGGGTATGTTGTCCAGATCTTTCATAGCCAAGGCCTTTCTTCTACATCTTACAAAACTGCGCTTCAGAGAGCCATATCGTCCCGGTGAACAAGCGCCGCCCGACCCGGATATCCAAGAATACCTTCGATTTCCGAGGTTTTACGCCGCTTGATCGCGTCCGCTTCTTGCGCCGTATAGCGGCTGAGTCCCTGACCCAACCAACGGGCATCGGCATCCAGAATGGCAACTGGATCACCGCGACCGAAATCGCCGCAAACCTCGACGATCCCGGCAGGCAACAGGCTCTTGCCGTTTGCCAGTGCCCTGGCGGCGCCACTATCCACGATGATTTCGCCTCGCGGCTTCATCGCCGCAATCCAGCGTTTTCGCGCCGCATGCGGATCAAGTGTCGCTTTGAACCAAGTGCAGTTCGCTCCATTTTCCAACGTTGTCAGAGGGTTGAGGGGCGATCCTTCTGTAATCGCCATATCGCACCCCGCCGCAATGGCCATTTTTGCGGCCATCAACTTGGTCTTCATGCCGCCCTTGGACAGACCTGATCCTGCGTCTCCTGCCATCGCCTCGATCTCGGGCGTGATTTTTTCGATCACGTCGAAACGCAGGGCAGATGGATCGTGGTTCGGATTGGCGGAATAGAACCCGTCCACATCCGACAACAGGATCAACTGATCGGCCCCGACGGTTACGGCGATCTGCGCCGCCAGCCGGTCGTTATCGCCATAGCGGATTTCGTCAGTCGCCACGGTGTCGTTTTCGTTCACGATGGGAACGGCCCCGAGGCTGAGAAGTGTTTCCAGTGTTGCGCGGGAATTCAGATAGCGACGGCGATCTTCGCTGTCTTCGAGTGTAACCAACACCTGAGCCGTGGTGATGCCATGCGGATCCAGCGCCTCTTCATAAGCGCGGGCGAGACGGATTTGCCCGACGGCTGCAGCGGCTTGAGACTGTTCCAAAGGCAAGGTTGTTGCAGGAAGTTTCAGAACACCGCGCCCAAGTGCGATGGACCCCGACGAGACAAGGATGACGTCCGTGCCCTGCCCCTTGAGCCATGCCACGTCGCTGGCCAGGGAAACCAGCCAATCGCCGCGCAGCAACCCGGTGTAACGGTCGACCAGCAAGGCCGACCCGATCTTGACGACAATCCGTTTGGCCGACGTCAGGGTTGCCAAGGCTGCGCCTCCTCGGCGGGTTTGTGGCGCAAGCGGTCGGCGTCGATCTGCGTGCGCAGCGCGCGCAGCACCTCGGTCACGCCTTGGCGGGCGACACCTGACATGGTCATAACAGGGCCGCCAACGGCTTCTTCCAGCGCGCTTTTCGCCAGATCAAGTTCTTCTTCGTCCAGCGCATCGATCTTGTTCAGCACGGTAATGCGTGGCTTTTCAGCGAGATGACCGCCATAAGCCTCGAGCTCATGAATAATCGTGCGATAGTCATCGGCCACCGATTCCGAAGTGCCATCAACCAAATGCAACAGAACGGCGCAGCGTTCGACATGACCCAGGAACCGATCCCCAATACCGCGCCCTTCATGCGCACCTTCGATCAGGCCGGGGATGTCGGCCACGACAAATTCCACATTGTCGACACCGACAACGCCGAGATTGGGGTGCAGCGTGGTAAAGGGATAGTCGGCGATCTTTGGGCGCGCGTTCGATGTTGCCGCCAAAAACGTCGACTTGCCGGCATTCGGCATTCCCAGCAGCCCGACGTCGGCAATCAGTTTGAGCCGCAGCCAGATCGTGCGATCAATACCGTCTTGTCCGGGGTTTGCCCGACGCGGCGCCTGATTGGTGGCCGATTTGAAATGCAGGTTACCGAACCCACCATTCCCGCCGCGTGCCAGAAGCACGCGCTCACCAACTTCGGTCAGGTCAGCCAGAACGGTTTCCTGATCCTCATCCAGAATCTCGGTGCCGACCGGAACGCGCAGAACGATATCATCGCCATCCTTGCCGGTTTGTTGACGGCCGCGCCCCGGTTGTCCGTTCTTGGCAAAAAAATGCTGTTGATAACGAAAGTCGATCAGAGTGTTCAGCCCTTCGACCGCTTCTACCCAGACAGAGCCTCCTTTGCCGCCGTCACCGCCATCCGGGCCGCCGAACTCGATGAACTTTTCGCGCCGGAAGCTGACGCAACCGCCGCCTCCGGCCCCGGACCGGATATAGACCTTTGCGAGATCGAGAAATTTCATAGTGTCTTCCTAGTGCAAAGGCCCAATCGGGCACATGTCAGAGTTTTCGGCTATACGTCCAAGTGGGCACATTCGCATTGCGTGCCAGCGAAAAGGTTTCGGCATCGCCTAGATACTGGAAACCGCAATGTGTCAAGACACGCGCCGAGGCGGGGTTGTCTTGAAACACGCTGGCAAACATCGTGCGGTTGCCCAGCGGATTCTCATTAACCAGCGCTTCGACGGCCATAGAGGCGACGCCTGTGTTCCAGTAGATCGGCGCGACCCAATATCCAACCTCGGACTGATTGCGATCCATCTTTTCAAGAGAGATCAGGCCGATCAGTTCCGGCCCTCCATCCTTGGTTGCGTCCATCGTCCAGACGTCTTCGGTGCGGTCATCGGCCATGGCGCGGGTGACGAACGCCTCGACCGAACCCGGCGGTACCGGGTGCGGGATGGAGGTTGTCATGCGCGCCACACGCTCGTCACTGGTATAGTGCTCGATCAACCCCATATCCGACCGGCGTAACGGGCGCAGATCGAACCGCTCGGTTTCAATGACCGGCTGATTTATTATTGTTTCAAGTTTCATATGTGCGCTCCTCCTCCGAACAACACAAACAAGACAGATGCGACGGTCAGTCCCGCCAACATCCTCATCAGATATTTCTCGGACCCGGTTCCTGCAACCGTATGGGCGATCCGATCCCCGGCAAGCGTCCAGATCGGATGTAGCAGCAATTGGCTGCTCAACAGGCAGAGAGCGATCGTAAGCGTGGCCTCGAACGATGACGTTCCTACAGCGACAAAGCCGGTAAACCCGGCCACGATCATCGCCCAGGCCTTGGGATTAAGTGGATGAACCACCAACCCGGCCCAAAAACCCGGCGCGGTATCCTGTGCCTGACCCGGAGCAAGCCTAAGATTGGCGATTTTCCAGGCAAGCCAGAAAATATAGGCTGCAGAGGCGTATTTCAGCACGGTGAAAACGCCCGGCGCCTGCCCTGCCAATTCCATTAGCCCGAAACCGACCGGCCAGATGATCAGCTGTTTGCCCACCACCACCCCCGCAACAAAGGGCAAGGCCGCCCGAAACCCATAGCGCGCACCTGTCCCGAGCAGGGCCATGTTGGCCGGACCCGGTGTGCCGACCTGGGAGGCGGCAAAAATCAGGAAACTGGTCGTTGCGACAGGCATCGGGTTTGTTCTTCAACAGTTGGTGAAAACGAGAAAGGGGACCGGCATGTTCTGCCGGTCCCCCATGAATTTTCTCTTAACCTTCTTGGGTCTCGGCTTACTCTGCGGCCTCCGCCACTGGCAGGACCGAAATAAAGGTGCGGTTCTTGAGCCCCTTGTGGAACTTCACGGCGCCGTCGACGGTTGCAAAGATGGTGTGATCCTTGCCGATACCGACGCCTTCGCCCGGCCAGAACTTGGTGCCGCGCTGGCGCACGATGATGTTGCCTGCGACAGCGGCCTGACCGCCATAAAGTTTCACGCCAAGGCGACGACCTGCAGAGTCGCGACCGTTACGGGAGGAACCGCCAGCTTTTTTATGTGCCATTCTCTCTCTCCTTAGCCTTTAGCCAGCTCTTTGGCTTGCTCAACCCATTCGGGTTTCACTTTGACCGTCTCGATAGCAGCAATCTGCTCGTCCGACAAGGCGGCCAGAGCAGCAAAGCTGTCGATGCCAGCATCGGCCAGCTTCTTGGCGGCGGCGGGGCCTACACCAGTCAGCTGAGTCAGGTCGTCGGCAGCGGTAGCGGCCGGTGCCGCAGCTTTCCCGGCGGGCTTGGCTGCGGGTGCCGCAGCGCCTGCAGGCACAGAACCGGTCGCGGCCTTGACGCCCGATTTGTCCGCGCCCGATGCGAGGATGTCGATGATCTTGACAAGAGTCAGCTTTTGACGGTGGCCCTTGGTTCGCTTGGAACTGTGCTTACGACGGCGTTTGACGAAATTGATGACCTTGTCACCTTTGACCTGTTCGATCACTTCGGCCTGAACGGCTGCACCTTCGACAAAAGGCGCACCGACGACCGGCGCGTCACCACCCAGCATCAAAACGTCGTTGAATTGAACTTTTTCACCTGCGTCAGCAGCCAGTTTCTCAACGCGGAGCACATCGCCCGCCTGAACCTTGTACTGCTTGCCGCCAGTCTTGAGGACCGCAAACATGCGTCTTTCCTTTTCGTTGCCGCGTTCTGTGGTCCCCAGTTGCCTGGGTGTTCATGGCTCTTGCCACCTCGAACAGCGCGCCCTTGCCGGGCGGATTGAGACCCTTGGGGAGTTGTCCCGGGCCAAATAATAACGATACCCGGCGCGGGCGATCCGGCCGGGATGCGCGCTTATCGGAGCATTTCAGATGATTGTCAACCGAATTTCGGAACTAGAGTTCTGTTGCCATCATGGCGCGTGCCACGGCCATTCCCAGATCAAAGGAAATACGATCATACATGTCCGCGAACCCGGAAAAGAAAGCCTCATTCAGAGCGCGACCAGCATTGGTCTGTGAAAAGGCGATGTTTTCGCGAATTTGCGCGTCGGTGAGCGGCTGGTAGGCCATCAGCAGGAATCCGTAGAGCCACACGGTTGTCTCTTCTATCGCATCGTCTTGCTGTTCCAACAATTCCGACAATATGGCGCCGTCGTCTACCGGTGCATCCTGCCCTTCGGCAAAACCGCGAAAAAAATGCAGATCCGAACTGAACGAACCGCGCACGTTTTGCTCTATCAGATCATTTACCCTGATATATTCACGGATCAACCGGAGCCGAGGATCATTGTCGTCCAGGTCTTCATAGATTGAGCGCGCATAGTCCTCGATGGCGGGATCAAGATAGGCGCGGCGGGCCGAATTCTCCAGTGCGATGATTTTTTGGCCGAGATCACTGTCGAAGAACACGGTCGCCTGCACGAGATGCTCGGCCGTCATGTTGCGACCCAGCGCGTTTTTCAGATCGTTGGCCATCTTCTCGATGGAATAGGTCTTGTTCACCTGTTGCTGAAACGGCAAGCCACCCTCGCCGCCGAGCATCTCTTCGTCGAGGCTTTGACCATATGCCAGCCCTTCTTCACGAAGGATCGCGACCACCTCGTTCAGCCTGAGGGCTTCTGCAAGCCTGTCCAGGTTTTCGTCCGCGGCACAGGCGGCAGAAACGAAGGACAGGAGAAAGAACAGAGCTGCAATTAAACGCATCAGATATCCTGTGCAGGTTGAAGATCCGCCATCCGCGCGGCCAACACCTCAAACCGGCCTGCCATGATTTCGTATTGCACGGCATTCAGGAGTTCATACACCTCCTGCATAAGCGGTTGTTCAAGCGCCTCGACATAGATGTCGACTTCGGTGTCGGAGAAATCCTTGTAGGTATAAGCCGCTCCGGCCAAGGCGGAGAGTTGCAGCGCGCTGCGCATGGCCCCTTCGTTCCGTTTCAGCATGGCCAGAAGCTCATCGGCATCGAGCGCCAGGTCAATCACGCCTGCGGCACTGGCAGCCAACAGGAACCTGAGCTGGATTTCCTGCAGTGCGCGCAAGGCGGTGTCGCTGGTATCGACCGCGCGGTTCATCCGCTTGAGGCTTTCCACACGCCGCGCGCCCTGCTTGACCAGATCGGCAACAATCGCTTGCCCTTCCAGTTCTTTGACCTCGTCATCTTCTATCATGTGCGATGCATTTTCTGCTTCGACCAGCCTTTGCCCAAGATCCGAGGCATAAAACTCGACCGCGTGGTTGAGTGCATCGTTGGAAAGCGTCTGTTCCAGGATTTGCACCGCGGTCTCGTGCATAATCCCGGTGTCGAACACTTCTTCGGTGAGTTCTTCCCACTGGGTCCCAAATGAACCCGCGTCGACGCCAAGCATTTCGGGAGCCGATGATGACGCAAGGGCGATGCTGTCAAGTGCCACGTCGAATCCAGTAGTCGTCAGGAATGCTTCGATCCTGTCCCGATCAGCGGCACGAACGGAAACTGGTGCTGACATCGCCAACACGGCGACAAACACCAACAACGGGGCACAAAGGCGAAACACTGATTTCATGCCTCCTAGCCTATGTGAAATCCAACCATGAGCAATGGAAAAACCGTCTCTGACCAAAAAGCAGAAATTTCCGCTTGCACCCCTGCGCGATCACTACTAAATCCCCCCCTCACAGACCCCCGCGGAGAGGTGCCGGAGTGGTCGAACGGGGCGGTCTCGAAAACCGTTGTGGGTGCAAGCCCACCCAGGGTTCGAATCCCTGTCTCTCCGCCATTTTGCGATATTCGTTGAATTGTTGGCTGGACTAGAGGCGCACTGCGTTTCCGGGTATCCCGAAAGCGGCCGCGAGGACGGCCACTCCGCATGTTCTGGTATTTGTGAAAGCCTCAGGCTGCGGGGTAGCTGGTGAAGATTTGCGTGCGCCCGTCACGGTGGACCAGATACACATCATAGGCTTCACGCTCACCTTCAGGCCCCATTCCTGGCGAGCCATAGGGCATTCCCGGAACCGAAAGACCGATGGCGTCGGGGCGGTCAGCAAGGAGTCGCCGGATATCTTCGGGCGGTACGTGCCCTTCGATCACATACCCATCAACAGTCGCAGTGTGGCAGGACGTCATCTGATCAGGGATGCCGTTCGCGATCTTGTATGCATAAAGGTCGTCCCATGACGCGTCTTCGACGCTTACCGAGAAACCTTCCCGTTTCATGATCCCGATCCACGCGCCGCAACAGCCGCAATTGGGGTCCTTCAGAACGTGCACGGTCGTTGGGGCCAGAGCCAGCGCCTGACCTGCATGGGCAATTGGAAAAACACAAATTCCGGCAACAAAAGCACGGCGGTTCATTGTTGGCATGTCGGGTCCTTTCCGGATAATCGGCCTTTCGGGGTTCTCTTGCCGGGTACCTGTTGCCCAATACTCCGGCTTCTCGGCTTCTTTCCATGACTTTGCTCAAGCGCTCACTCGAACAATGCAGATCGGCTTCGCCCGAGGTCTTCGAGAATTGGGCAATCAGGGCGGTCATCGCCGGCGCATTCGGCGATCAGATGCGAGAGAGTAGCCTCCATCGCTTTCAGGCCCGCGATCTTTTCGGCAATCTCTTTCAGGTTGCGCTTGGCAATTCGTTTTACATCTGCGCTGGCGCGGTCCTTGTCCTCGTAAAGCGCCAGCAGGTGGCGACAGTTCTCGATGGTGAAGCCCAAAGACCGGGCACGGCCGATGAACGCGAGTTTGTGAAGGTCCGTCTCGCAAAAACGGCGGTATCCGTTTTGTCCGCGCTTAGGAGAAATCAGCCCGATGTCTTCGTAGTAGCGGATCGTTTTTGCCGGAAGCCCGGAGCGGGTCGCAACATCACCGATATTCATGGTCTCTCCTCGTTATTCCGCTGGTGCGGCGTGTAACGCCGTCTTGCCGTTCTTTTCGGTTGCAGCACCCCTGCCCGTCGCAGGTCGAACCCATCTGAGCCGCAATGCGTTGGACAGAACAAAGACACTGGACAGAGCCATCGCGCCAGCGGCCAACATCGGCGACAAGAGCGGTCCACCAAAGGGGTAGAGAATACCTGCGGCCACGGGGATCAGCACGACGTTATACCCAAAGGCCCAGAACAGGTTCTGATGGATGTTACGCATAGTTTTCCGGCTTATGTCGAAGGCGTTGACCGAACCGATCAAATCGCCGGAAATCAGCACAACGTCAGCAGCTTCGATTGCCACATCGGTGCCAGTTCCAACCGCGATGCCCACGTCGGCCGCGGCCAGCGCGGGGGCATCGTTGATCCCGTCACCAATGAACGCCAGTTTGTCGCCACTGGTTCTCAAACCTTCCAGTGCAGCTACCTTTCCTTCTGGCAAAACCTCGGCCACCACGTGATCGATGCCCAGAACATCGGCTATGGCCTGAGCAGTACCCGCGTTGTCACCGGTGATCATGGCGGTCTTCAACCCCATTGCGTGAAGGGAGCGAAGAACATCTGGTGTCGTCGATTTGATCGGGTCGGCCACTGCCAGAACGGCAGCAATACGGCCATCGACTGAAGCGTAGAAAGGGGATTTTCCCTTGCTGGCAAGATCCGAACGCAAGTCGGCCAGAGTCCCGAGATCCACGTTTTCGCGTGACATGAGGCGATCGGCACCGACAAGAACATCGCGCCCTTCGACACAGGCGCGAACGCCATAGCCCGGGATCGCCGTGAAGCTGTCCATGGCCGTCATGGGGGCTTTTTGTGTTTCGGCCGCGCGCACAATGGCTTCGGCGACGGGATGCTCCGACTTGGCCTCGACCGAGGCGACAAGGCCCAGAATCTCTTGTTCTGAGAACCCTTGTACCGTTATCAGGTCGGTCAGTTCCGGGCGGCCCTGGGTCAATGTTCCGGTCTTGTCAAAGGCCACAATGCCGACATCCTTGAGAAGTTGTAGCGCGTCGCCCCGGCGGAACAGGACGCCCATTTCTGCAGCTCGTCCGGTCCCGACCATGATCGAGGTCGGCGTGGCCAGCCCCATCGCACAGGGACAGGCGATGATCAGCACCGCGACACCGGTCACAAGGGCCAGGCTTAGCGCCGGATCGGGTCCGAATAACAGCCAGACCGTGACTGTCAGGGCCGCAGCGGCCAAAACTGCGGGAACGAACCAGGCGGTTATCCTGTCCACCGCGCTCTGAATGGGCAGTTTTGCCCCTTGCGCCTGCTGCACCAGATTGATGATTTGAGCAAGCATAGTGTCCGAGCCGACTTTCTCGGCCCGAAATGTCAGGGTGCCATTGCCGTTCACGGTGCCGGCGACAACCATCGTTCCCTTCTTCTTTTCGACCGGCACCGGCTCACCGGAAATCATGCTTTCGTCAACATAGGACGAACCCGTCAACACATGCCCATCCACAGCGATTTTTTCACCAGGACGAACACGGATCACGTCCCCGACGCCAATATCCTCGATAGCGCGCTCGACTGCTTCACCGTTCTCTTCGACCAGTGCGGTTTTGGGCTGTAGGCCAACCAGCTTGCGTATTGCGTCACCGGTCCGACCTTTTGCGCGCGCTTCGAGAAACCGGCCAAAGAGGATCAGAACCACGATTACTGCAGCGGATTCGAAATAGACGTTTGCGGTTCCTCTGGGAAGTATACCCGGAGCAAAGGTCGCCACGACAGAAAAACCATAAGCCGCCGATGTTCCCAGCGCGACCAGAGAATTCATGTCGGGAGCGCGTCTAACAAGCGCCGGGAAGCCTTTGGCATAAAACTGAAAGCCGGGGCCAAACAACACCATGGATGTCAACAAGAACTGCAGGTAGTAGCTGTTCTGATGTCCGATCGTATTTGCGATCAGGTGATGTAGACCGGGAATAATGTGGCTTCCCATCTCGATCAGGAAAACAGGCAAGGCGAGGACGGCTGCCAGCAAGGTGCGCTGCGCCAATATCCGGATTTCATCCTGTTTTTGCTGATCGACTGCAGCAGTTTGGCCCGCGCGTACTGACGCCGGGTATCCGGCGGACGAGGAGATTTCTGCGATTGCCGCCGGAGTCGTCGCCCCGACCGCGTAGCGAATGGTTGCGGTTTCGTTGGCAAGATTGACCGACGCATCCAATATACCGTCGCCGGCCTTCAAGGCGCTTTCTACACGCCCGACGCAGGAAGCGCAGGACATGCCGCTGATTTCTAACGTGGTTTCGTCCGTTATTGCCGGATAACCAGCGCTGTTCAAGCCAGCCACCAGATCACCGACAAACACGGCGTCGTCATATTCGACCTGCGCCGAAGCGTTTGCGAGATTGATCGAGGCGGAATGAACGCCGGGAAGCTCAGTCAGGGCATTTTCGACGCGCCTGACGCACGACGCGCAATTCATTCCGTTTATTAGGAGGCGAATGTTTCGAGTCATATTCATCACCAGTGGCTTTGCTGGTGAAACAGATAAGAGTTCCAGTTACTGGAAGGTCAATAGCGCCGCGGACAAAAACCCTGTCATTTCGGCGTAGAGGAAAGAACCTCACTTGCCAGAGGTCGAAAGTTCCTCTTCTTGTGTACGGAGTTTTTGGTAGTCGCGTTCCTTGTCCGACCAGTTAGATTTGATGAACATCAGAACGTTCGCTATGTCGGTATCCGTCAGCGTATCGCCAAAACCCGGCATTGCACTTTTCACCCCTTTGATGCCCATTTCTTTCAGGATCGCCTGTCCACCCTTTTTGACATAGTCGAACAGCATCCCATCGCCGTGGTGCCACGTATGACCTGTGTGGTCGTGGGGGGGCGCACGCAGGCTCCCATCATCGTTGGGTGTCTGCCAGTCTGCCTCGCCTTTCAAATTCGCCCCGTGACACGGGGCACAGAACTCGGCGTAAAGCGGTGCGCCCTTCGCGATGTCGCCTGTCGGCGCTCGTTTCGCATCCAGCAGAAAAACCAGGAATATCCCCACCAGCGCGAGAATGCCCAGCAGGGACACGGGTAGGATTGTTTGCCAGACAGACTTTTGCAATTCGCGACCCAATCCTGATTTCCGCGGCACCGGCCGTTACGAATGGTCGTGGTGTCCCATTTTGAGGGTACCGCGCATGCCGCCTTCCCGGTGGCCCGGTACGTTGCAGGACAGTTCCAGATCGGCATCACCGGAAAAAGTCCAGATCAGTTCTGCTGTCTCACCGGGTTCCAATAAAAGGCTGTTCCCGTCGTCATGGGCCATGCCGGTTGTACGCATCACGTCGTGATTGATCCTGTCTGCCTCCAAGGCGCCTGTTTCCATCATTTCCAGCATTTCCGACATATGGGCCTGGTGCATCGCGGCCGTCCCAATGTTGAATTCATGCACAAATTCGCCGGTGTTGGTGACAACAAACCGAACGGTTTCGCCGGATTTGATCGAAAGGTTATTAGGTTCGAACCTCATTTCACTCATCGCGATATTTACGGTACGGTCGACGTCAGCCGCTTTTCCTGGCGTCCCAATGTTGACTGCATCGTGGTGGCCACCGTGCCCATGTCCGCCCGAATGCGAACCGCCCGCATTTGTTTCACCGGCTTGCCAGCCAATGAGAGCCGCCAGAGCAGGTAACAGCAAAACCCGTTTCATTGTTTCTCCCTTTCAAATTCATCTTCCGGCTCGTCAGTATTTCCGCCGTGATCAGATACCGTTTTCCCGTTGCAGTTCCCTAACATAGGAAACGATCCCTTTGACGTCACCGTGCGTCAGGCCATCGACCGGAGGCATGTTTCCAAACCGCCAATGATGCGAGCGGACGCCGTTCGCGACAGCCACAAAGAAAGCCTGGTCGGAATGGTGGCCCGGTTCATAGATCTTGTGAACCAGTGGCGGTCCCGATCCATCAACACCTGCAGCATTCACGCCATGGCACATAGCGCATTTGGCTTCGAAGGCGACTTTTCCCACCAAGGCCTTTTCGGTGAGATCGGCGGGTACCGACACTTGCGCAAGCGCAACGGTTCCACCTGAGGACTCGCCAATTGCCGCAGGCTTTCCGCCAGACATTGAAAAATACAAGGCCCCTGCCCCGACTACGAGCAAGCCAGTCAAGCCCAGCATGTTTTTGTTCATTCCAAGTATCCGCTTTTGCTGATTCACCTCGCTTTTGCCAACTTCCAGTACTGGAACGTCAACCTAGGCTTTTCAAAAGTTCGTGACAGCAAACGAAAAGGCCGGGCAAATGGCCCGACCTTCTTTTTCAAACTTGACTTGGATTATGCCCGGCGGCGGCGGCCACCGCCACCACGACGGCCACGGCCTTCACCTTCGGAACCTGCAGCGTCAGGCGCCTTGTTGAACCGGATCCATTCGGAACCGTGCGGGTCGTTGTTGGTCAGCAGATTTGCGGCGCGGATGGCCTCCATCTCCTTGCCCGCGCGCGGCAGTGTCGAACCCAGGCCAAACATCGTGACAAAGGTTTCGTCATCCATGCCTTCGGGAAGGATGATGCCAGCGGCGGCAACTTCTTCTTTCTTGGCGGCAATTGCCTTTTGCGTAATTGGCAATGCGACCGGGTTCATGATCGCTGAGGTCATGCCGGCACCCATTGCCATCGGCAGGAAGGCATTGTTGATGCCGTGACGGTTGGGAAGACCGAACGAGATGTTTGAGGCGCCACAAGTGGTGTTTACGCCCAATTCTTCGCGCAGGCGGCGGACCAGTGCAAATACCTGTTGGCCTGCGGTTGCCATCGCGCCGATTGGCATGACCAGCGGGTCCACGACAATGTCGTGTGCAGGAATGCCGAAATCCGCGGCACGCTGAACGATCTTCTTGGCCACGTCGAAACGCACGTCCGGGTTTTCCGAGATACCGGTGTCGTCGTTGGAGATCGCAACAACCGGCACGTTGTATTTCTTGACCAGCGGCAGAACCAGTTCCAGACGCTCTTCCTCGCCAGTGACCGAGTTCAGCAACGGACGGCCTTCGGCGGCCGCAAGCCCGGCCTCTAGCGCGCCGGGCACCGACGAGTCGATGCAGAGCGGAACGTCGACCAGGCCCTGAACCAGCTCGACGATCCGGGTCATCAGCGGCGGTTCCGTCTCGTTCGGGTTGGGGTTCGAGTTGTATACCACACCCGCATTGATATCGAGCACCGTGGCCCCGGCGGCAACTTGCGCCAGCGCGTCTTTTTCAACGGTCGAAAAATCGCCCGCTTCCAGTTCGGCAGCCAGTTTCTTGCGGCCGGTGGGGTTGATCCGCTCACCGATCACGCAGAACGGTTCGTCGAAACCCAGGATGGCTGTTTTTGTTTTTGATTCTACGACTGTACGGGTCATGTCCGATCCTTAGGAGTTTGCGGGCTTTGCCGAAGCGCCGCCGTTTTCAATGGCCCAGTTGGCGTTGGTCTTGATGCCGCCAAGCGGGAAGAAGTGCACGTTGGTGATGTTGAAATCCGGATTGGCTGCCTTGTGCTCGGCCAGTGCGGTGATCACGTCGTTGGGCTCGTAAGGCAGCAGCAGCTTGGACACGTCCATGGCGCGCTTCTGAAGCACCTTTAGTGACGGGCCAACACCGCAGGCGATGGCGAACTTGATCAGCGTTTGCAGCTTAGCGGGACCTGCAATGCCGATGTGGATCGGCAGGTTGACACCTGCCTCTTTCAGTGCGTTTGCCCAGGCGATGATCGGCTTGGGGTCAAAGGCGAACTGGGTCGCCAACGCCATTTCGGCGTCGGTGCGCTCGCTGAACTGCTGTTTCCACTGCAGCGCCGCGTCGACGTTCTTGCGTGAACCGTCGGGGTCGATGTCCTTGTTTCCTTCGGGGTGTCCGGCAACGTGCAGGCGCTTGAAACCAGCTTTGTCAAACAGGCCGGTTTCCATCAACTGCGTCGAGCTGTCGAATTCACCATGGGGCTTTTCGACACCGCCAGCCAGCAACAATGCCTGATCAACGCCGGCCTCGCCCTGATACATTGAAATCCAGTTTTCCAGCGTCGCCGCATCCTTGATGATGCGGGCCGGGAAGTGGGGCATAACCGGATAGCCTTCGGCCGCGATCCTTTTGGCGGTCTTGACCATTTCGGCAATCGGAGTACCCTCGATATGGGCGATATAGACGCGAGTGCCCTGGGGCAACAGCGCGCGGAAATCCTCGACCTTTTCAGCGGTCCTCGGCATCACCTCAATCGAATAGCCCTGCAAAAAGGCTTCGACGGTCGGGTTTACCGGGGCTTTCTCGGCCACATCACGTTTCTTGAAGTTCAGCAAAGCCATCTTGGCCTCCCATAAAGAGTTTCGGGCTTATGCCCAACCGTCATTTGCAATCAGGGTCTTGATCCGGTCCTGATCGTATTCAGCTTCCAGACGCCTGGCCTCGGCCTCGGCAACGTCAACCGGATCGCCTTCGACCTCGAACGGGGCGGCTTTGCGCCATTCCGCAAGATAGGCATCGGTATCCTGTGCTCCGACCTTCATCGCGGCACGATCGATCGCCTGCTCGAAGCGCTCGGCCAGTTGCTTTTTAGCTCCGCGCCGCCCCTTCCCCACGATGACTTGGGCGGGGATGTCGCGCCAATAAACGATGGTAACTTCGGGCATACCGAATGATTCCTCCTGACCTGGTGAGGCGGTTCTAAACTCCAATCTGCGCCAAAGTCGGTCGGATTTCGACACCTGCAGCATTTGCAGCGACCTTTTCGCATACCCAAGGATACGGTAGGAGCCTGTAGGGATTCTACCGCTGCCGCGTATCAAAATTCTCATGACCTTCATGAGCCGCTTGCGCCGCGCCAAGGCCCGCCATATGGTCGAGGTAACTCGAAATCGGAGGGCGTGTAGTCATGGCGCCCAAGCGTCCCAAAGGTGCGGGCGCGTTCCCGAAAGCGGTCGAAAGCCCCGCGCCTAGCAGGCCCGATCCTGATGCGCTGTATGCCGCGCTGGATCTGGGTACAAATAGTTGCCGCATGCTGATTGCCCAACCCAAGGGCAGCGGTTTTCATGTGGTGGACAGTTTCTCAAAGTCTGTTCAACTGGGCGCCGGGCTGGAACGGACAGGTAGGTTGTCGCGTTCATCGATGTCCCGCACGGTTCAGGCCCTTCGCATCTGCCAGCAAAAGCTCAAACGCAACAAGGTCAACCGGATGCGGTTGGTGGCGACCGAAGCCTGCCGTCGTGCCAAGAACTCGCGGGAATTCATCCGTCAAGTCAAGCGCGAGACCGGATTGACACTTGAAATCATCCAACCCGAGGAGGAAGCCCGGCTCGCCGTGATCTCCTGCGCGCCGCTGGTGTCGACCAAGACTGAGCAACTTTTGGTGGTCGATATCGGAGGCGGATCAACCGAGTTGGTCTGGATCGATATCTCTTCGGTTCCACGCCGCGACCGGCCTGCGGCGATCATGAGACTGCATGCTGGATTTCATCCACCCGAAAGCCCCTTTCCCGCCGCCAAGGTAGTGGATTGGATCAGCGTGCCGCTGGGTGTCGCCACCCTGCGCGACCAGTTTCACGATGTTGAGGACGACGCCGCCCGTTTTGCGCTGATGAGCTGGTTTTTTGAAGAAAACCTCGCCGATTTTGCCCCTTACAAAGACGTACAAGCGCGGGCGGGGTTTCAGATCGTCGGAACCAGCGGAACCGTGACGACGGTTGCGGCTTCGCATCTTGGCCTCAAGCGATATGACCGAACTAAGGTGGATGGCCTTCGTATGACATCGGATCAAATCGACAAGGTCATTCGCGGCTACCTTGATCTCGGTCCGGAAGGTCGCCGCCGCGATCCCCGCATTGGCGAGGACCGGCAGGCGCTGATCATGTCGGGTTCGGCCATTTTGCAGGCGTTGTTGCGCTGTTGGCCCACTGACCGGCTGTCGGTCGCAGATCGTGGACTGCGGGAAGGGCTGCTTTATGCACAGATGAGCGCGGATGGCGTGCTGGAAGATGGGCCGTTCTAAGAAACAACTATGAAACTCGTGCGTGTAGCCAGCGCCTATCGTATGGCGACCGTTGCGACTACGATTTGCGTATTGGAAGCCGCCGGGTTTGATGTTTTTTGCCCCGGCTTTCATACCACGGTATTACTACCGCACTATGCGCTGTCATTTGGAGGTGTTCCGATTTGCGTACCGAAAGATCAAGCTGCAGATGCCCTGGAGTTGCTACGATCTTTCACCTCTCCAAATGAGAATAACCTCGCAGTTCTTTCTCAAGCACTAAATTGTCTCGGTTGGCTCGGATTTGGCGTTTCGACACCTTGGTCAGATCTGGCGCTGGTAGATAAAGTCACACCCCTTACTTGATACAGGGGCGTCTTGCCGATATTGACCGGACAGTTTCAGGAGATCGGTCAAATGGCAAAGACGCCGAGCGGAAAGAACACCTCTGGCCGGGGCCAACGCGATCTGAAGGTCAAGGTCAAGACGGCACGCGGGCGCAAGCTCAGTTCAACCCGCTGGTTGCAGCGCCAGTTGAACGATCCCTACGTCAAACGGGCGCAGGCCGAAGGATACCGAGGTCGCGCGGCCTTCAAAATCCTGGAACTGGACGACAAGTTCCGATTTCTTGTACCGGGTGCGCGCGTTGTCGACCTTGGTTGTGCGCCAGGCGGATGGTGTCAGGTCGCCGTCAAACGCGTAAACGCACTGGGCGAAAAATCCGGCAAAAAGATCGGGACAGTTCTGGGTATTGACCTACAGGAAGTTGAACCGATCGCGGGTGCCGAGATTCATCAATTGGATTTCATGGCCGATGATGCGGATGAACAGGTGAAGGAGTGGTTGGGCGGCAAAGCGGATGTGGTCATGTCCGACATGGCTGCCGCCTCGTCCGGACATAAGCAAACCGACCATTTGCGGATCATCGCACTGTGTGAAACTGCCGCTCATTTCGCGTTCGACGTTCTCGAGGAAGGCGGCACATTTGTCGCCAAGGTGTTGGCTGGTGGAGCCGAGGGTGATCTGCAGAAATTGCTCAAGCAGAAGTTCGAGAAGGTCGCGAATGTCAAACCACCTTCTTCCCGCTCGGACAGTTCCGAGAAGTTTGTCGTGGCAACAGGGTTTCGCGGTTAGCGATCAGACTGCGTGAAACGGGTTTTTGTCGTTATCTTGTGAATTTTTCGTTAAATCTGGCTTATTGGGCCGGTATTGATTGACCGCATTGACCATATCTTCGGCCGATGGTGCCTCAGGTTTTTCCGACAAGTCATTGTATCTGAGTAGGGAAAAGAGTTGGGCGTGCCGGCCCAAAGGTTCTTTCTCGAACATGGATCACCTAATAACAAACCAGGTCCACTCGGACCCATATTCTTTTTGATAAACTAATTTGGCTTTTTGAGGTCCTTTTTGTGACGGCTATGTGGCGCATTGATCTCGGGCTTGGAACTGATAACACACTTAACGCCGTGGTGCAGCGCTCAGATCCATCAGGGCACCATTGAATTCGGCGCCAAGGATTAGAATGGCAGCGCAAAGGTACAGGAAAATCAATGCTGCCATAGCCCCGGCCAGTCCCGCATAAGTCGCGCTGTAGGTGGCGAACTGCGCGACATAAAAGGAAAACCCCCAACCGCCTGCCGCCCAGAGCAAAATTGTCAGCCCCACTCCGGGCAGGATTTGCATCAAGCTGTGGCGGTGAGGTGGCAACAAGGCATGAAAGGCGAGTACCATGCCGACCGGCATCGCAACGGTGAAAATCCAGCCAAGCCGGTCGACGGACAGCCATTCCACCGCTTCGCCCGGCAACCGCTCGGTCACCAGCTTGGTGTAGGCGGGCAAAACGACCTCAAAGGCTGCAGCACCCAGAACAGCCGCTCCTCCCCCGATAACCAGTGCCACGCATAACAGACGTGATTTCCAAAACGCGCGCGTATCCACATCGTGATAGGCTTGCGTCAGCGCGATACGCACGGCATTTACGCCGTTTGACGCAAAATAGATGGTCAAAACGCCGCCAATGGTCATGACACCCGAGCTTGCGCCGCGCAACACGGCGCGTAGCTCCGCTTCGATCGGATCAGCCACCTCTTTAGGCCAGGCCCCGAACATCAACTCGATCAACTCGTCGGTCATATAATTCTGTGAAAGGCTCCCGGCGAGGGCAACGGTGAACAGCACAAACGGAAACAGCGCCATCATTAGCGACATCGCAACATGACTGCTCATGACAAAGCCATTCTTTGCGACAAATCTCTTGCCGGCGAGCCATAGGGCGCGCACAGGCCGTGGGATGGCGAGATTCGAGGAAACCGTCATAACCAAACCCTAGCCCGGCTTTCACGCGGCCTGAACCCCGGAATTGCCAGCCCTGCCAAGGCATCCGGAACGTTGCACTCTGGTATCAGAATGGGCAACATCCCTTAGAATGGGCAAAACAGTGGGCCGACAAGGGTTTCAGTTACATGACGGACAAACACGACAACACCCTTTCGTCCATACGGTTCAGCCTGCCTGCGGTTAGGGACACGCTGATCGTCCTGACGCTGATCGTCTTCGCACTTTACGCGGGATCGGCGTTTCTGATCCCGTTGGCGCTGGCTTTGTTGGTAAACGTCCTGATCATCGCAGTCAGCGACAGAGTTGTTTCCTGGGTTCACATTCCGGTATGGCTGGCAAATCTTTCAGGCATCACCGTCGTCCTGGCAGGATTGTTCCTAATCGTCTACGTCCTTGGCAGCCAGGCCACACAGTTCGCGCGCACTCTGGGCACGTACGAAAACCAGTTTGATGTGGCTGTCGGTCGGATCACCGGTTTCGTCGGCAACGATGTGACAAATTTCGTGCGGGACAACTTGATCAACATCGACATGGCGCTGGTGGCCCGTACGGCGCTGGGCAGCGCGACCTCGCTGTTGAACCAGTTCTTTCTGATCAGC
The DNA here is from genome assembly GCF_059612845.1 of Ruegeria sp. YKSE079. NCBI lineage: Bacteria > Pseudomonadati > Pseudomonadota > Alphaproteobacteria > Rhodobacterales > Roseobacteraceae > Ruegeria > Ruegeria sp. YKSE079. The sequence continues at coordinate 19,745 of NZ_JBXWRJ010000005.1, forward strand.
CTTTATGTCGCCTTCCTGATGGCCGAGCGGTTAGCCTTTCGCAAAAAGATCCGACTTGCGGCTGGAAGCCCAAAGCTTGGTGATGACATGGCTTCGGTCATGGATGCGATTTCCTTGAGTTTACAGAAATACCTGGGTGTCAAGACCTTCATCAGCGCCGTGACCGCCCTGATCAGCTATGCGGTATTCAAGGTTCTCAAGTTGGAGTACGCGGAGACATGGGCCGTTTTAACTTTTGCACTGAACTTCATTCCGTCAATTGGCTCGATCATCGCGGTGATCTTTCCGGCGCTGGCCTCGCTGGTGCAGTTCGAATCCGTCACACCGTTTCTGATCATCGTGTTCGGGTGCGGAACACTGCAGTTCCTGATCGGCAATTTCCTGGACCCGGCAATGCTGGGTCGATCACTGAACATGTCAACATTTCTGGTCATTCTGGCACTGACATTCTGGACAACGGTTTGGGGGCTGATCGGGGCATTTCTGAGTGTTCCGCTGACGGTCTGCATCCTGATCGTCTTTAGTCATGTACCTTCGCTGCGGCCTGTTGCGATCCTAATGTCGCTGGATGGTCAATTGGTTGATAACGGCCCCGACGGTGAATGACTCTCTGTTCATAGGGGCGGAAATTTATCGCCACTCGACCTATGGACGAAACCACCCGCTGGCCATCCCGAGAGTGTCGACGGTCATAGACTTGTGCCGGGTCTTGGGGTGGTTGCCCCAAGCGCAATACTTGACGAGCCCGAGGGCAAAACCCGCCGCGCTTACCCTGTTTCACACGCCGGAATATATTGCCGCGCTGCAAGATGCGGAACGCCAGCAATATGTAAGCGACAACGTACGTAAACGCCATGCATTGGGCACAATGTCGAACCCGGTTTTTCCCGAGATGTACCGGCGCCCCGCCACGGCTGCCGGTGGGTCGATGCTGGGGGCGGAACTGATCGCTGAGAGAGGCGCCGTCTTCAATCCGGCAGGCGGCACCCATCATGGATTTCCCGACCGGGCTGGAGGCTTTTGCTATCTCAACGATCCGGTTCTTGCGATCCTGAGGTTACTGGCTACAGGATTGGAACGCATCGCTTACGTTGACATCGATGCACATCACTGTGACGGAGTTCAAGACGCTTTTGCCGGTTCCGAAAATGTCCGGCTTATTTCGGTTCACGAAGAAAGGCGCTGGCCATTCACCGGCGGTCTCAACGATGATACCGGCGGCACAGCATTTAACTTGCCTGTACCAAAAGGTTTTAACGATGACGAGTTTTCTTTGGTCCTAGACAACCTGATCCTACCGGCAATTTCGGCTTTCAAACCGAATGCAATTGTGTTGCAGTGCGGGGCAGATGCCGTATTCGAGGACCCCCTGTCGCGGCTTACCCTGTCCAATAATTCGCACTGGCGATCCGTAACTGCACTGAACGAATTAACCGATCGCCTACTTGTTCTTGGCGGCGGCGGTTACAACCCATGGTCGGTCGCAAGGTTGTGGACAGGCGTCTGGGCGACGCTTTCGGGGTATGAAGTGCCCGACCGCCTTCCCCAACCTGCTGTTTCGGTCCTGCAGGCGTTGACATGGCGACGGGCGGCGGGGCGCAGTCCCCCGGAAAGCTGGTGCACGACTTTGCGCGATAAGCCGCGTTTCGGCCCCATACGCGAAACAATTCGGGCAACGGTAGCAGAGTTGCGAAGCAGGCTTTGAGTTTCACTTGCAAACTGGGCAAACATGCGGACAAACCTCTCAGGCTCAAAAATCATTGCTGTGGCCTCAGACCTTGATCAGGAATACACTGACCTTGTTAAGTTACTGAAACGACCGGATTACAATGTGGACCGCCATCGTCTCTGCCACCGTTTTTGCGGCTTACGCCTTGGCCGTATATTGCGCTGTGCGCGCAGCACAAACCGCACGAACGCCACAAGGCGCGGTGGGTTGGGTGGTTTTCCTTCTGTCCTTCCCGTTCGCCGGCTTGCCACTTTACATGTTTCTGGGACATCACCGGTTTCGGGGCTACCGCATTGCTCGCCGCGAAAGTGAACGGGTTGTCGCCGGCCTCAAGGCCTTTGCCGAGGCGAGCAGCCCCGACCCCAGGGAAATGTCCATCAACCCTCGACCCTTCGAGGACCTGGCCCATATGCCGGTGTCCCGCGGCAATGGCGCCGATCTGTTGATTGACGGGGAAGATACCTTTCAGGCAATCTTCAAGGCGATCGACGCCGCAGAAAAATACGTTCTGATTCAGTTCTATATCGTGAGAGACGACGAGCTTGGGCTGGAGTTGCAGGAAAAACTGATCGCTGCGCACCGGCGGGGGGTGCATGTCCGTTTCCTGACGGATGCTGTCGGAAGTTATGGCCTGCCCCGCAGATATTTCGACAAGCTTCGAAAGGCAGGGATCGACGTTGCTGATCCGCGCGATCAACGCGGACCGAATTTCCGGTTTCAGCTCAATTATCGTAACCATCGCAAAACCGTCGTGATTGATGGCCACACAGGGTTCATTGGCGGCCACAATGTGGGTGTGGAATATCTGGGGCAAGAGACCGATTTCGGCCCTTGGCGGGATACTCATCTGCGTGTCCGCGGCCCCATCGCCCTGCAATTGCAGTTGGTTTTTGCCGAGGATTGGCACTGGGCGCGAAACGAAGACCTGATCGATCTGTTAACATGGGCGACCCCTGCCGCACCCGAGGACATGAATGCGCTGATCGTGGCGACCGGCCCCGGCGACCGCACCGAGACCGGTGCGATGATGTTCTTCGCAGCAATCACTGAAGCACGTGAACGGCTGTGGATTGCCTCGCCGTACTTCGTTCCCGATATCGACATCATGACCGCGCTCAAACATGCGGCCATGCGAGGTGTCGATGTGCGCATTCTGGTTCCCGAAGTGGCCGACCACAGGATCCCTTGGCTTGCCGCATTCGCCTATTTCGATGAGATCCGCGACTGTGGCGTACGCATCTTTCGGTATGACGACGGTTTTATGCATCAAAAGGTATTCGTGGTCGATGATACTTTGGCCGCGGTCGGTACGACAAATCTCGACAACCGGTCATTCAGGTTGAATTTCGAAGCAATGGCCCTGTTTTTTGATCACCGTGCCGCACACTCTATCGCCGAGATGCTGAAAGACGATTTCAATTCCAGTTATGAATTGACAAAAAGGCTGGAGGATCAACCGATTTATATCCGGTACGGGGCACCGATTGCCCGCCTTTTCGCACCAATCCTCTAAGACAGGAACCGGTCCTCGAACAACCGGGTCATGAGGGCCACGAGGAACGCGGTAGACAACCCAAAAGCCAGCAATCCTGTCACCGCTGCAAAGGACCCGAAAATCCTCAGCTCTTCGCCCAGCACAATGTCGCCATAGCCCAGGGTGGTGAAGGTGACCAATGAAAAGTAGAGAGCGGTGTTCCAGTCTGGGAGGATATCGCTCCAAACCCAGACAATGGCCCAGATCCAGACCTGAATTGTGTGAATCGCGACGATGGTGGCCAATGCAACCACGATCGGCGCGGCGGTTCGCACGACCAATCCGCGATTGCAACATTTTTCGTGCACGCTTCGGATCAGAACCGTGCACCAGGTCAAAAGGCCGATCTCGATGAGGAAGCAAATCATCAGATAGACACTGCCCCACAAAATTTGTTGCGACAATGTCATGCTTGGTCTCCTCGCTACCTGGTCAAACTCAGTTCAAGAATGACCCGGCGTTGATAGAGGAACAACCCCTGGCCGACACTTGCATCAATGGTCATGTTGCGGCGAATTGTTCAAAGGCGGGATCAACGCTGGACATGCGGTTGCCGAGGAACACATTCTCAACCAACACGAAACCGGAGCGATGATGCTGCTAAATGTAGACAAGGTAAGAAAATCCTACCCCGGCGGGCGCCCTGTTCTGAAAGATGTTTCGTTTCAAATGGATGCAGGTCAGACCCTTGCCTTGACCGGTGAAAGCGGAAGCGGAAAGAGCACTCTACTGAACCTGGTGGCCACGCTGGACAAACTCGATAGTGGCGAAATTACCTTGGCGGGGATCCCCCTTTCGTCGTTGTCAGACCGTGGTCGCGCGCAGATGCGCCGCAATACCGTGGCCTTGGTGTTTCAGCAATTCAACCTCATTCCGTCGCTGACTGTCGAACAGAATTTGTCTTTCCAAGCCCGGCTTTCTGACCGGTTGGACAAAACGTGGCTGGCTGAGCTGACAGAGCGGCTTGGCCTTACCAACCTGCCGCAGCGTTATCCCGAGCAGTTGTCGGGTGGTCAACAGCAGCGGGTGGCGATCGGGCGTGCCCTTGCGGCGCGACCCAAACTACTGCTTGCGGACGAGCCTACGGGAAATCTGGACGAAACCGCCAGCGAGAACGTTCTGGACCTGATGCTGCAACTTGTTCGCGATACGGGTACAGCACTGCTTTTGGCCACCCACTCGCCAAGCATTGCCGGACGACTGGACCGGCGCGCGCATCTCGCCGGTGGCCAACTTCAATGATAAGGGCCACGATCCCGGCGCTTTGGTCGCATTGGCGGCGACACAAGTTGCAATTGCTGACACTTCTATTGGGTGTCGCGCTGGCAACAGCGCTTTGGTCGGCGGTTCAGGCCATCAACGCCGAAGCGCGGGCAAGCTATGCCACGGCGAACCGGCAACTCGCATTGGGTCAATTTGAAGAACTTCGTGCGCCGAACGGCTCTATCCCCCTTTCGCGCTATGTCGAATTACGGCGGGCGGGCTGGCAGCTTGCGGCTGTTCTCGACGGCAATCTGCGTGTCGAAGATCGCTATTTCAGAGTGATGGGCGCCGACCTTGTCTCTTACCCCGCTCTGGCGGCAATTGAAGAGGCGCAACAAAACGCTGCCATTGGAACCCCGGCTGAAGCGCTGACAGAACCTGGCTTGTTGTTCGTGCGCCCTGATATTGTTGAAATGCTTAACCGCCAGCCTCACTTGCCACCGGTATACCCCAGCGAGGCAGTTCCGCCCGACCTAATCCTGACCGATATCGGTGTCGCCGAAAAGATTCTAAACAAGGTGAACGAGATCTCGCGATTGGTCATCCTGCCTGATCAGCCAATGGGATTGCAGCCGTTGAGTGAACTGGCACCTGACCTGGAACGGATCAGCAGCGGCCCAGGTACCGATACCGCGCAACTGACCGAAAGTTTTCACCTGAATCTGACCGCATTTGGTCTTTTATCCTTTGCAGTGGGTTTGTTCATCGTTCACGGCACCATTGGCCTTGCCCTGTCGCAAAGGCGTGGAATGATCCGTACCCTGCGCGCGCTGGGTGTTCCGTTGGAGCTGATCACCGGGCTCGTCGCAACCGAGCTATTATTTCTTTCATTCGCTGGCGGAGGATTGGGCCTGGTCCTTGGATACTGGCTTGCGGGTGCACTTCTGCCGGATGTTGCGGCGACATTGCGTGGACTGTACGACGCGCCGGTTGAAGGGCAGATGTCACTACGTCCCGAATGGGTTGTCTCGGGGATCGGCATGGCTGTTGGTGGGACATTGGTTGCAAGCGCTCAAGGATTATGGAAGTTGGCACGATTGCCGCTACTAAGCGCCCCCGGCGAGCAAGCTTGGCGTGGGGCGGGCAACGCGCAAACGCGAAGCGCTGTTATCGGTGCTGCGTTGGTTGCCGCCGGAGTGGCCCCTGTTGTCTTGTTTGATGGCCTTTGGGCAGGATTCGTGCTGTTGGCTGGTTTGCTGTTGGGCGTTGCGCTGATGCTTCCGTTTGCGTTGTCGCGCGTCCTGATTTTATGCGCGCGCACTGCCAAGACGCCGATCACTCAATGGGTTTGGGCAGATTTGCAGGCGCAACTGCCGGGGTTGGCGCTGGCGCTGATGGCTCTGTTGCTGGCACTGGCTGCCAATATCGGCGTCGGAACGATGGTGTCGAGCTTTCGCTTGACGTTCGACGGCTGGCTGGATCAACGGTTGACCTCAGAATTGTATGTAACTGCTCTGGATGACAACCAAGGCCAGGAACTTGGCGAGTGGCTTGCAACACGGGCCGATGCGGTTCTGCCCATCCGCCGGTTCGAGTTGCGGCACGAGACAGGGCCGCTGTTTCTTTATGGCATCATCGATCACCCGACATACCGGCAGAAATGGCCTCTTATTTCTGCTGATCGCGATGTTTGGGACAAGGTGGCCACAGGAACAGGTGTACTGGTAAACGAACAACTTGCGCGGCGCGGCAACCTTTGGCCCGGAGATACACTGATACTCGCCCCTGACTGGGCTCCAACAGTCGCAGGGGTATATTCGGATTATGGCAACCCGACCGGTCAGGCGATCATCTCTATGGAACGGTTTGAAGAACGCTTTCCCAACGCCCCGAACCGGCGTTTTGGCGTCCGTATCGCTCCTGAACTCGCTACCGAGTTGGCACGGAGTATTCGCACACAGTTCGATCTGCCTGACACTTCGGTTATCCATCAGGCCGCCTTAAAGGAGCAATCCCGCGCAATCTTTGAGAAGACGTTTGTCGTAACGGCTGCACTCAATATCCTTACCCTCGGCGTCGCGGGGTTCGCAATCCTGACAAGCTTGTTGACACTTTGGGGGCAACGCCTGCCGCAAGTTGCGCCAGTTTGGGCATTGGGCCTGTCTCGCCAGAACCTGGCCGGATTGGAACTGATCCGAAGCGTCGTTCTTGCTGCCTTGACGGCCATACTGGCACTTCCTTTGGGTCTGCTTTTGGCATGGATCCTGCTTACAGTGATCAATGTCGAGGCATTTGGTTGGAGATTGCCGATGTATCTTTTTCCCTCAGATTGGCTCTTGCTTTCGATGATGGCCCTGTTGGCCGCTGCATTGGCTGCTGTTATCCCCGCGCTCAGACTTTATCGCCTGCCACCATCCGATCTGTTGAAAGTCTTTGCAAATGAACGTTAAAGTGCTTGTCTTGTGTCTACTCCTACCTTGGCCTGTCTTGGCACAGGGTTTTGCAGGTCTAGGCGCGACCGCAGAAGGTTTTGAGACTCCCCGACGTGGGTATAAGCTTTCGTTTCCCGCCGATCACGGCGCGCATCCTTCGTTTCGCATCGAATGGTGGTACGTCACCGCCACGCTCTCGGGAGAAGACGGGCGCGACTATGGCATTCAGTGGACGCTTTTCCGCACTGCCTTGAAACCACGGGAAGCGGACGGATGGCAAAGCCCCCAACTGTGGTTGGGCCACGCAGCGGTCACCACACCCGATGCCCATATGTTCGCCGAGAGACGTTCGCGTGGCGGCATAGGTCAGGCAGGGGTCACTGCCATTCCCTTTTCAGCGTGGATCGACGACTGGCAAATGGCTGGCCCAAATCTCGACACCCTGTCATTGTTCGCACGTGGCGCCCGATTTGCTTATGATTTGACCCTCGAAGCAAAAGGTCCGCTCATTCTTCACGGTGAGAACGGGGTATCGACAAAGTCGGCATCCGGTCAGGTCAGCTATTACTATTCGCAACCCGCCTACGCTGCGTCCGGCATTCTGAAACTACCAGATGGCGAAATTGCGGTCACGGGACAGGCTTGGCTGGATCGGGAATGGTCTTCACAGCCCCTTGCAGATGACCAATCGGGATGGGACTGGTTCTCATTGAGCTTTGACAGCGGAGACAAGCTCATGGCATTTAGGCTGCGCAGCAAAAATGGCGATTTTACCGCTGCAACCTGGATCTCTCCAAACGGGAGTTCAACATTCTTGCCAGATGGTTCTCTGTCTGCCAGACCACTGCAGAACAGCCAAGTCGCAGGACGGACCATCCCGACCAGCTGGTATTTGCAACTGGAAAAGCAGGGCCTTGACGTTCAGGTTACCGCTCTCAACCCATCATCTTGGATGGGAACGTCTTTCCCCTATTGGGAAGGCCCGGTCTATGTTACCGGCAGCCACACGGGCCGAGGATACCTGGAAATGACGGGTTACAAGTGATGAGAGTGTCAACAAGACAGTCATATCAGGCACGCTGAGTATGGACTATAGGTCGAACTGACTAAAGTCCTTACTCACGAAGGTTCCAATACGGAAACAAATTGTCAACAATGGAGATATAGACATAATTTTGCCGTAATGACAGGATTCCGACGTGGGTGGCGCGTCGATATTTGTTTCAGCGTATTTTTTTAACTCATGGTGAGTTTGACACGCCGCCCCACGATATTTCATCGCGTATTGATGCAATGCGCAACAGTCTGGCATAGTTCGAACCACGATGCCAATGCGGCGCTCAACAGGCGAAATCGGGCCAAAAACCGATTGTCGTCGCGTTCCTTTGAAATCAGAGAATTTGAATTCTTCATGAACCAGACAAACTTTCGCCACGCCTGACTCGTACCCAGACAAGGCGACGCGTCTTGATAGTCTAATTACGATTTCCATGAGGGGGTACGAGTTCGGCGCGTCGCCCAGTCTATTCCCAAGGCAGTAAGAACGTAATCTGTACGCCGGGGGCCCTTACCGACATGCCGGTTCGTTTCCCGATTTCAAGGAATTCGACCGAGTTTTGATTTCTGCCGCGACCAAGGCGCACACAGCTCAATCGACGGATCTCAGACCCACTCAGGCTGACGGAGTACAAAACCTTCATTCCATACTTTGGTCATATGGCTGATTTTCTCTCCATCGAAACCAAAGACGTAGACATAGCCGCTTGCCACGTTTTTTTGACGCGCCGTTTCCGGCATCACCCGTCTGGGTTCCCTTGAAGACTGCCACCGCAGTCACTCTGCCGGTATCGGTATCTTCAGAAAGTGCCTTCAAATCATACTGTGCGTCTGGCATGGGACCTAGCAATCCCTTGGCCCATTCGGAATATGCTTCGAGAGTCGCGACATCCTTGATTGCCTCACCTTGGGTTGAAAAGGTAGCGTTGTCATGACACCACTCACGACAGGCCCCCCAACCCAAGCATGTGTCGCAAGCCTTTACAGATCTGGGGACACCTCACTGCGGTCTGAATATTTGACATGGCACCCCCCATTTTTTTGCGTCTGGTATGCATGTGGCCCCTTGTAGTTTACCACATTCTCGAGTTCCGGTCTGGCATTCTCAGCCGACTTTCATCTCACGCGGCTCGGATGCCGTCAGTGCAATGCGACCCCAACAGGATAACTGACCATTGCCCGCCTTGACACCGCGCCCTTGGCGAAATGAGTGCCGAGACCTGATTTGCGCCCATCTGTGAACGAGATTATCGACAGGTTCCATTGCTGTGGTTCGACACCAAACAGATTATTTCCGGATCGGCGTTGGTTGTCGCAAAGTTTGCGTTTGGTGCATAAAACGAAGAGAAACCGCCCAACTCGCTCAGAAATGATTAATTGGACTGCATGTCCGTCAACACCCGAAAATCACCGTCAAGCCAAGGAATCTTTCTACAAATGGGATCGCAAAAATACTGTTGTATCAAACCACTAAGTACTTTGTGGATCAACAAGGACGTAGATTTGGGATAGACGTCAGTTGTGAACAAGGAGATCGTTCGTGAAAAGTTGCGTCCAGGAAATGGCATGGTCCTGACACTCTCATGAAAGCGCTGTGCGCGTCGAAAGCTGGCAACCGTGGTAATCGCCCAACCGCTACCTTCCGCAACCAGACCGACAATCGATTGATTGCATTCGAGTTCGAACCTGTTTGGCAGGTTGAACTTGCTGCGGTTGAGTTGAACCTCAATCTGCTTGCCAATCGTGTAGTCCCTTGAATACCGCAAAAACGGCAATTCGGCATCCGGAGTGAACACATCCTCCACAGTTCCCACAAAGTTCTTGGGCAGAATTACGATGAACGGATCACGCAACAATGGATACTCCAGCAATCCGTCGGTCTTGCCCACCGGAAGTGTTGCCACTCCGGCGTCCAGTTTGTGCTCCTGCAGTTTGGCGATGATCTCGTGGCTCGGCCGGGTGAAATGTCGAAAGCTGCACCGCGGCAACGCTTGCGCTAAGAATCTGAACAACTCTGGCGCGACTTGGTAGTCGAAATCGTCAATCAACGCGAGCCGCAGCGACGTGGCATTGCGCCAGGTCCCCGAGCGGATTTCCCCTTCCCCTCGCTTCAGTACAGTAAGGCCTTCACGAACATAGCGTGAAAAAACCTCTCCTGCGGGGGTTAAGCTCATTGGCCGACGGCTGTGGTCGACCAATTCGACCCCTAGGGCGCTTTCTAGGCTTCGCAAGTGATTGGATACAGTACTGATGGACAAGTTCGTTTCGGACGCCACTTTTTGAATGGAGCCGGATTTGGCGATCAACTGGAATACTTCCAGCCAGCGGAGACTTAGAGACTTTGGCAAATGCGGTGTTCCTGAAATTTCCACTCTTTCTATAAAATCGAAACAGAGAACCTACGCCGCGGCAATACCAAATATGTATTTCTTCCCATTGGCACTGCGTCATAACTCCAATGCTCGGACACTCAGGGGCTAAATACCGAGCGCGGGAACCACATGAAATCAGCTACGCAGTCTGGTCATTAGAGGATCATAAGGGCTGGGTGCAATCACTGTTGCTTCGGTCCGAACACCGCACATATCAATCTCAAGACTGTTGCCTCGGGCCTGGCAAGCGACATCGACAAATGCATATGCCAAGTTCAATCCGGTTCGATGACCCCAATCCCCGGACGTAACCGTGCCCACGACATCATCACCAATCATCACTGACGCCCCCGGGTGGGCCGGTGCTTGTTCGGCGTGAACTTGCAAGGTCACCAATCGTTTTTGCGGTCCTTGTTGAAGGTTGTTCAGCAGCGCATCCCGACCGACAAAACAGGCTTTGTCCAAATTCACGAAACGCTCCAAACCTGTTTCAAAGGGGTCATATTCAGTGACAAGGTCCGATTTCCAATGAAAGAAGCCTTTCTCAATTCTCATGGATTCGATGGCCCGGGCGCCAAACAGGTGCAGGCCATAAACCTTACCTGCATCTTGGAGTGCAAGAAATGCCGCATGGAGCGAAGCGTTGGGAACGTGGATCTCATATGCCAACTCACCTGAAAAACTGACGCTCATGACAGTAGCGGGTGCGATACCGACGAAACACTCTCGCACGCTGAGCCATGGGAAGGCCCGAGCAGACCAATCGCCGCGCGAACAGGACGACAGAACTTTTCGGGCGTTTGGGCCAGCAAGAACCAGAATGGTTTGGTCGTTTGTAAGGCTTCGAATCTGCACGTCCTCATCAGGTTCCAGATGCTGCTTGAGCCAGTCCATGTCGTGAAATTCGCTTGCTGCCGCCGAGCCGTACCAAACGCGTTCAGGCCCTCGGTCGCTGGCCGGTAGGTTGGCGACAGTCGCTTCGGCCTTGATCCTGCCCTGATGGTTCAACAAGTATCCCAACCCGACCCGACCATCGCGTTTGGCCACGGCACCGCAGAACATCCGGTCCAGAAATGCATGGCGGCCTGATCCGATGATTTCGATGCGGTTGAAACCATTGACCTCGGTCAACCCGACATTTGTCTGAATGTTTTTTACTTCGGATGCGACAACATCAAAAGCTTCGTCAAAATCGAAACTCAGCGTTGGTTTGAATTCGGCATGAGGTTTGATGTAATCGACACGCTCCCATCCGTTCACCACCGTGAATTCGGCACCGGCCGCGGCCAAAACGGGGGTCAATGGCGTGGTTTTGGCCGGGCGGCCCGCTGGCCGGTGTTCATGCGGGAAGTGAAACCTGAATTCGTTTCGGTAATCTTCTACGGCTTTCAACGCGGTAAGTTCCACATTGGCGTGACCTGTGAATCTTCGCGGATCGATGCACCATGTGTCGTAACACGCTTCACCATGCACGATCTGCTGCGCCAACAGCCAACCGTGCCCACCTCCTTCGCCCAGCCCGGCGCGAAGGCCAATGATGCAAAACGCGTTTCGCTTTCCCGGAATGGGTCCCACCATCGGCGCCCCATCAATTGTGTATGTAATCGGGCCATTGACGACAGTGTGTATTCCAACTTCCATCAAGGCTGGCATCCGGGCAAAAGCGCCCTCCAAGACATCTGTCACCCGGTCCAAATCGTCGGGGCACAGGGCGTTGGCAAAGTGCGGATCGATCCCGTCCATCCCCCAGGTCTTGCAGTCCTGTTCATAAAACCCGACCAGCAAACCATTCTTTTCCTGACGGCAATAATAGTCGCTGATCGGGCATCGTAGCAGTGGCATTCTATGACCGGCGTCCCGGATGGCGGGGATTTCTTCGGTCAGGAAGTACTGATGCTCCATCGACGCGACCGGATGGTGAATGCCCATCATCGCACCCACTTCGTTCACACGATAGCCGCAAGCATTGACGACAATGTCACAGTCAATGTTTCCGTGTTCGGTTTGGACGGTCCAAGTCTCGTCGTTGTGCTGAAGCAATCCGACAACGGGAGTATTACGGTAAATCTCGGCGCCCGCTTTTCGTGCCCTCCGCGCCAGCGCCTGACACAATTGCGCGGGGTCGATATCACCATCCAACGGATCCCACAGGCCTCCGATCAGGTTTTCGGTGGAGATCAACGGGTGTCTGCGGGCGCATTCGCTGGCATCGATCACCTCGAAATCGACGCCCATTCCACGGGCCACCGATGTAAAGTGGCGATACCCTTGCATCTGCGCCTCGGTGTTGGCCAAGCGGATACCGCCATCACCGTGATGATAATTGATAGGATAGTCGGCGTCTTCTGCCAGTTCCTTATAGAGGCGGATGGAATGCGACTTCAGTCCTATCATCGTCTGGTTCATACCGAAATTGGTGACTTGAGCGGCCGAATGCCATGTTGTGCCGGATGTCAGTTCATTCCGCTCGACCAGAACCACATCGCTCCACCCTTCCTGGGTCAAGTGATAAAGGGTCGAACATCCGGCAATTCCTCCGCCAATAACCACAACCTTTGTGCGCGATTTCATCCGGTTTGCTCCTCTCTCCGCAACCACATTCATGGAAAGAAAGCCGCCTTGTCAGCAACGAGGCATTTGGCAGTTTCGAAAAATCGAAACTTAGGTTTTAGATTTCACAAGGCTTGGTTGACATTTTGCCGCTCGATACTGGAAGCCTGTAGTGTACAGCCAGCATTGACGCGGGAGCGCAGCGGTTATGTCGTCTGAAGTTAGCAAAAGAATCGGGCGAAGGGCTCGGATGGCGCAACGAGCAGCGAAACCGGTGATCGCCCCTTGCCCTCCCGGTCAGACCGGCGGTTCATTCACCCCTCTCGCAGAAGCCGAAGTGGCGCTGATCTATAACGCCGCACTGCGGTTACTCGAAACCCTCGGCATGGGGGAAGTACCAGAGAGGTTGCGCAACGATCTGACGGCTGCGGGGGCAATAGAAGGCCAGCGAAGAAGATTGCTTTTTCCACGTGCGATGGTTGAACACGCAGTCTCAATTGCGGCCAAGACATTCGTATTGCATGGCCGGGACGAAAGCCGATCAATAGAAGTTGGCGGAAACCGTGTATTTTTTGGCACCGGCGGCGCGGCGGTACAGACGCTTGATCTGGAGACGCGACGATATCGCCCCTCGACGCTGGCTGATTTGCATGACTTTGCCCGTCTGCAGGATACGATGGAAAATGTCAGTTGGTTCACCAGATGTTGCGTAGCAACCGATGTGCCGGACGCGTTCGACCTGGACGTCAACACAGTCTATGCGCTGGTCAAGAATACCACCAAACCAGTCGCTACGTCGTTTACATTGGCAGAACACGTATCACCCATCGTTGACCTTCTGGACATCGTCGCCGGTGGGCCGGGAGAATTTGCCAAACGTCCATTCCTGAAAGCGCACATCAGCCCCGTCATTTCCCCGTTGCGGTATGGCGAGGATGCAGTTGACGTGGTTTACGAATGTATCCAACACAATATTCCCATGTCCTGCATCACCGCTGCGCAGGCCGGGGCCACGGCACCTGCGACATTGGCCGGATTTCTTGCTCAATCCCTCGCCGAAACATTGGCGAGCCTGGTGATGGTGAATGTGATTTCACCCGGTTTCCCGATGGTATTCTCGAACTGGCCATTTATCGTCGATCTACGAACCGGAGCTTTTGCTGGCGGAGGTGGTGAGACCGCGGTTCTGAACGCGGCCTCGGCGCAAATCATCAATTGGCTGGGTTTACTTTCGGGGGTTGCAGCCTCAATGACGGACGCCAAGGCGATTGACGCTCAGTACGGGATGGAAAAGGGCATGACTTCTCTTGCCGCCGCGTTGGCTGGGGGTAACCTGATCTATGAAAGCTCGGGGATGACGGCATCATTGCTGGGGGTCAGTTTCGAAGCATTCGTGTTGGATAACGAGATGCATTCCCACACCTATCGCGCCCTTCGCGGAATAGAGGTGACCGAAGAGAACCTCGGCTTTGAAGCGATTTGCCAATCCGTGCTGAGTGACGGTCATTTTCTGGGAAGTTCGCAAACCTATGACGCAATGGAGAGAGACTATTTTTATCCTTCGCTGGCGGATCGGAATGAACCACGGACATGGGAAATGAACGGTGCAAAGGATGCGTGGACCAAGGCCCGCGAACGGGCAGTCGAGATTCTAAGAGCACATCATCCAGGGTATCTTACACCCGAGCAGGACGCTCAGATCCGGAAATGTTTTCGAATTCTGACCTGAGCCTTTTCCGCATAACAATTGTTTTAGCGAAGATCGATGATACGGACCGGATGAAACGGAAAATCGCGAGGATCAACAGTCAACATGACAGACACATTCTTTCAACCGGTTTCAGCAATGGAGCTAGCGCGTTTTGCGGGTGTTCCGACATTCATGCGTCTGCCAAATCTGGCACCGGATCATGAACGCTTTGAAGAAGTTGAACTGGGCGTCGTCGGCATACCCTGGGACGGAGGAACCACCAATCGCCCCGGCGCCCGCCACGGACCTCGGCAATTGCGCGACTATTCGACCATGATCCGGGCCATGAACCCTGTCACAGGTATCAGCCCGTTTTCCTTGGTGAACTGCGCCGACCTTGGGGACGTTTCCCCAAACCCCGTGGATATCGAAGATACATTGGAGCGCGTTACGTCATTCTATTCCACATTTGTTCGGAATGGCATCGCGCCACTGACGGCAGGTGGAGACCATCTGACAACGCTTCCGGTTTTGCGGGCTTTGGCAAATTCTGGTCCGCTGGGGCTAATCCAATTCGACAGCCACACCGACTTGTTCGACAGCTACTTCGGTGGCCATAAGTTCACGCATGGGACGCCGTTCAGGCGCGCGGTTGAAGAGGGGCTGGTCGATCCAAAGCGCTTTGTTCAGGTTGGCATTCGAGGCACAGCCTATAATACGGAAGATGTCGAATGGGGTGAGGCACAGGGAATTCGCATCATCCGCATCGAAGAGCTATTCGACCGTGGCATTGATGACGTCATGACCGAGGTAAATGGCATCATCGGAACAGAGCCCTGTTATTGCACTTACGATATCGACTTCGTGGATCCGACTTATGCACCTGGCACCGGAACCCCCGAGATCGGCGGGCCTAACAGTTTTCAGGCCCAGCAGGTTATTCGCAAACTGTCAGGGCTGAACATTGTGGGTGCCGATCTGGTTGAAGTCTCGCCACCTTTCGATCCCGAAGGTGGCACTGCGTGGCTTGGTATTTCATTGATGTTCGAATTGCTCTGCGTGATGGCACAGGCGATAGATGCCCGACGCGCTAAGTCGAACTGACATTTTCCGCGATCATGGAAATCATCTCGAACATCACAGCCGCAGCAGTCAGGGCCGTGATGTTGTTTGGGCTGTCCTTGGTTGGCATCATGCACACGACATCACCGCCAATGATGTTCAAACCGCGCGCGGCACGCAGAATTCCTACGGCTTCATCGATGTCAAAGCCTTTTTCTCCGGGCTCCAGATTCGAGACAGCGGGCGCCACCGTCGGGTCGAGGCAATCCAGGTCGAAAGTGATATAGACAGGGCGATCGCCTAAGACTTCTTTGGTTTGCGCCACGACGTCGGTCAGTCCGCGTTGTCGAAACTCTTGCATCGTCACGATGTTGTACCCGTAGTCATATGACGGCTGTAACCAGTCCAGACTTCGTGGGTGGCCCCGCAATCCGATCTGCATAGAACGTTTTGGGTCCACCTGCCCCTGATCGGCCAGATAGGCACCCCAATGCGCGGCAGATTTGTGCGCCCCAAGAAAATGGTCGACCTTTGTGAACACATCTGTATGCGCATCAAGGTGCAGAAAGCTAACAGGCTCGCCCCCGGCCAACTTGCCGCATCCCAACGCCTGAACGATGCCGCCAGTGATCGAATGATCTCCACCAACAGAAACGGGGCGAGCCCCCGCAGCGTCGATATCCTGGTAAAAAGCCGTGATGCGTTCGATGCAGTCTTCATTGTCATTGGCACGGGGAAATGGGACATCGCCCACATCAGCAATTTGGGCACTTGCCCAAGGGTCGATCTGAAAAACCGAATGCACTCTGCGTTGAACTGCTGAAACATGGCGCACTGCCCTTGGGCCCAAATGCTGATCCCGCTCGGTTGTCCCGTTTCCGGTCGAATGTGGAACCCCAACCAGCGCGATATCTTGCCCTTCGGGCTCAGTGTGAGCACACCTGAAAAGCGTTGGCACGCCCCACCAGTAGAGATTGTCCATCATCGATTTCTCATAACGGTCGGTCATCGCAGGCCTCACTGACTGAAAAAGACCCCGAGATGTTCCCGAGGCCCTGCTGCTCTATCAGATTTTCTCATCTTCCCGTCTGAAGGCGCCCTGAACAATCCGGTCGATAACCATAGCACAGAACAGAATTGCGAAGCCGCCCAAAAGACCAGGCCCCTTGGCCGCGTATTGCAGTGCTTCGAGGATCTCTTTTCCAAGTCCTCCCCCCCCGATCAGCGAGATGATGACGACCATGGATAGGCACATGAGAATCGTCTGGTTCACGCCTGTCATGATCGAAGGCAGGGCCAGCGGGATTTCGACGTCCTTCAAGAGTTGCCATTTCGACGCCCCGAAAGCCACAGCTGCTTCCTTGATACTGTCTGGAACCCCACGCATACCCAATGCCGTCAGGCGGATCACAGGCGGCATGCCAAAAATGATCGTCGCCAAAATTCCTGGAGGATTGCCCGTACCAAAAAATGCGATGATCGGGATCAGATAGACGAAGGCCGGAAGGGTTTGCATCAGGTCCAAAACGGGTTCGGCCGCCGAATAGGCCCGTTTGGACTTGCCAAACCAGATCCCCAGCGGGATACCGAAAACGACACAGAGTATCACCGCCGCGCCTACAAGGGCCACGGTTTCCATCGCAACATCCCAGTAGCCCAAAAGTGCGATATAGGCCAGGGAAGAAGCTGTGAATATGGCCACTCTCGGTCCCGCAGCGCGCCATGCCGTCACGCAGATCACCAGCATGACCACCGGCCATGGTGAACCGATCAAGGCGACCGTCAGCGCATCCAGAACAGTGCGAACTCCACCTACGATGCCGTCAAAGACGTCTCCTCCAGCTGCAGCAGCGCCGTCGATGCGCGCCTCCATCCATGTGGCAAGGGTTGAAAACAGGGTCCCGCCGTCCTGACCGAGAAAGATGGCCGAAACCTCTTTTTCCGGAAACTCGTCAAGCATGGCGAAAGATGCGTTCACCGTGAATTTGTAGACGATCAGCGGAGCAATCGCCGCAATCAGTACGACGCCAAGTATGGTGTTCCGGGTTGAGCGCCCGCTTTCGGTGCCTTCAGGATCAATGCGCCACCGCGAATATTGTTTCTCATAAACCCTGTCCGCGTACAGCCCTTGCGTCAGTTTGAAGACCGCGAGCATCAATAGCCCGAAGATCAAGATGCCCAGTGCTTCGGATTGGGCTGCTTGCGCTTTCTCGAAACTGGCGTCCGCCGCCTTCTGGATATTTGCCGCCAACTTGGTAAACCGATCTATGTCGGCTTGCTCGGTTGCTTCTGCTGCCCGGCCTAGCAACTCGTCGGCACGAGCCTGTTGACGCGAGGCACGGCCGAGCAGATCTGCTCCTGGATTGCCCCAAGCACCCCGACCAATCTGCACCCAGGCGATGATCTCGAGTATGAGAAAGGTCCAGAACATTCCCCAGATAGCACGGCTTGCCGCCCAGAACGGACCCAAGACCGCCGCCCAAAGATTGAACGTATTGGGCAACAGGTTGACCGCATCGTGGATCTTGTGAAATGCACCGACATAGTAGTCACCATTGGTCTCTGCAAATTCGTGGATCGAACTGTCCAGCGCTTCACGGTCGACTTCGATGTCGGATGCTGCGGTGACTTTGATATCAGACGCCAGATCACTCATTTTTGCCCCCCTGAATTCCGCGCAGCAGACGAGGTTTTGTAACCAAGCCGACATCTGCTCCGGCGTCGGTAATGACGACAGGCATTTCCGTATTCACGGCTAAGTCAATCAGTTGGTCCAGGTCCGCACTTTCGTCGGCACGCGGTGCCCCATCAATCGATCCATTGTAGCTGTCCAAAGGTTCCATAATTGAATGGGCTTTGACGAGTTTGAGCTTGGATATTCCCTGCACAAATTCGCGAACATAGTCGTCTGCCGGGTTCATCACGATATCCTCTGGCGTACCGATCTGGACGATGACCCCATCCTTCATGATCGCAATGCGGTGGCCGATCCTGATGGCTTCATCAAGGTCATGGGTGATAAACAGGGTTGTTTTCTTGAGTTGCGCCACAAGTGCCTTGAACTGATCCTGCAACTGCAATCGGATCAACGGATCCAGGGCTGAGAACGGTTCGTCCATCAATAGTATTTCGGGATCCGACGCGAGCGCACGAGCAATGCCGACGCGCTGCTGCATTCCCCCTGACAACTCCTTGGGAAGCCGATCTTCGTAACCAGTCAGATCCACCAATCCCAGTGCGTGATCCGAAACGGCCCAGCGTTTGGACTTTGAAACCTTTCTGATTTCGAGCGGATAGGCAACATTGTCCCGAACTGACCGATGCGGCATCAGTGCCATGTGTTGGAAGACCATTCCGATCTGCTGCGCCCGAATACGGCGCAGTTCCGACTCCCCTATCTGCGAAACATCGCGGCCCAGGATCTCGATCTTGCCTGCAGTAGGCTCGATCAGGCGGTTGACATGCCGCACCAATGTAGACTTGCCTGACCCGGACAATCCCATGATGCAGAATATCTCGCCTCGTGAGACCTCGAACGTCGCTCCTTGTACGCCAACGACGCAGTTGAACCGATCAAGGACTTCGGGTTTGCCGATCCCTTCCTTCATGACTGCAGACATCGCTTCTTCGGCGCGGGCGCCAAAGATCTTCCAGACGTCTGTCAACTTGACGACCGTTTCGTTCATTTCCGCCCCTTATCATGCAAAGCAAGCCGCCAAGGCTGTGCCCTGGCGGCCTGTGTGGACTCATTGAGCGCCAGCGCGTTCTATTGCGCCATCCACCCAAGAACCTGGTCTTCGTGTTCGCTTACCCATTCTTCGGCGTATGCAAGGGGTTCTTTCTTGTCGATGACCAGCGCATAGGTCATTGCGGAAACTGTTTCCGTGTCCAACGCCATGTTCGCCAATAGGCTCGCCACCTCCGGGTATTCTTCTTCCAGTGACTTTGCGTAGTGCAGGTGCAGATACGCAGAATCCCAGGCCACGGCCGCCTCGGATTCCTCCAACCAGTCCGGGCTGTCGGTCGGCTGAACAACCTTCCATTTCGCAGCATCATAGGCAGGCTCTTCCAAAACCGTCATGTCATGCAGCGCAAAGACGTAGTGAGGCGTATAACAAAACCCGACCCACGGGTCGCCGGCCTTGATGGCATTATCCAGATTGGCATAGGCCACTGTTTCGTCGATTTCCACCAACTCCATGGTCTGGTCATACCCATACGACTTTGCCCGGATCTTTTCGACATTGGTCGAAGCCCAACCGGGAGCGCCAATCCAGATCTCGCCCTGACCGTCACCGTTGGAATCGAATATCGCTGCTACGTCTGGATTCGTCAGATCATCGATCGATGAAATCGCGTGTTTTTCGGCGGTTCCTTTGTCAACGCACATCCCCTGGAACGCTTCAACACCGTTCGGGTTCATCACAACCGTACCATTTCCCTTGACATAAGTGTCATGAAGATTTTGCTGGTTCGGCATCCACACCTCGGGGTGCACATGCATCGCACCGGAATCCATCGCTTCGAAAACAATCGGATTGGTCCCATTTTGAAGTTCAACTTCAAGACCCAGGTTTTGCTCAATCGCCACCTTGAGGATGTGCGCTGTTGCGTTCACCGAGGGCCAGTTTGGAACCCCAATGACAATGTCAGCTGCTATGACCGGCGTTGAAACAAGCGACATAACCGCGGCCACACTTGCCAGCAAACCTGTTCTTTTGTCCATTTGATTTCTCCATGTTGGTTTTCAAGACGTTGGGCATTTGGCAGTTTGCGCGCCCTCATCGATGATTTTTGTCCCAGCTCCAGTTTCTCGTCGCGTGGCATAAGCCTATTCAGCCAGGTTCTAAAAGTGAAACATGTGCAACCCAACCCCATCAAGCTTAGTGTTATTAAAATGGTTTCAATGCGATTTTACGAAAACAAAGATTCGAATTTACGAAATACTAGACATGTCATCGGAACAAGCGAAGCAAGCGGTGCTGGCGAACTAATGCTAACTAATCTCTACAAGGGCAGGACCACTGCCCCTTATTCGGCGCAGAGACTGCGCCAATTGGCAAGTGCGGCGGCGCGGTTGAGCTTGAGATTTGGTCTGGAGTTGAGGCTGCGCTCCAAATTGAACAGGTTGTAAACCGCGGGCGATTGTATACTTTGCAAATAACCTGAGCATACTCACCCTATCACGCCAAGGCATGTGTCCGCTCAGTCTTTGGCGGGCTTTTTCTCTTTCGGCTCCTCGCGCATCTTTTTCAATGCACGCTTGAACGTTTCTTCATCTCCATCCGCCTCGACTTCACGGGCGAGTTCCTTGAAGCGCTCAAGTTGAGATTTGTCCTTTTCCAAGCCTACAAGATAGTCGCAATCACTGGACAGAAAAAGGGGCGATCCGAAGATCGCCCAAGGGTCAGGACTCATAGCCAATAGATGACGGTTGCCGCTAGGGCGATGGCTGAAAGGAAGACCTTTGGGCATCTGTAGTAACGGGTTGCGACGCGCCGCCAATCCTTCAACCTGCCGAACATAATCTCGATCCGGTTGCGTCGCTTGTAGCGCCGCTTGTCGTATTTGACAGTTTTCTTGCGTTGCTTTCGACCCGGGATACAAGGACGTATCCCTTTGTCTTTCAACGCTTCTCTGAACCAATCGGCATCATAGCCTCTGTCGGCAAGTAGCCAATCGACCTTCGGCAGGCTGCTCAGCAACGCTCGGGCGCCAATGTAGTCACTGACTTGTCCGGCGGTGACGAACAGGTTGAGCGGCCGCCCCAGGCTGTCGCAGATGGCGTGCAGCTTCGTGTTCATCCCGCCCTTGGTGCGACCGATCAGACGGCCACGCCCCCCTTTTTGACGCCCGAACTGGACGCCGTACGGTGTGCTTTGAGATAGGTCGCATCAATCATCACGGTCTTCTCCTCGCCGTGATCGGCTGCCAGTCCCATCATCATCTTTGCGAAGATGCCCTTATCGCTCCAGCGCTTCCAACGGTTATAAAGCGTCTTGTGCGGACCGTATTCCTTGGGCGCATCGCGCCAGCGTAAGCCATTGCGATTGATGAAGATAATCCCGCTCAACACACGCCTATCATCGACGCGAGTTTTGCCGTGGGACTTGGGAAAGAAGGGCTGGAGACGCGCCATCTGGGCGTCGGTCAGCCAGAAAAGATCAGACATGTTCACCGCTCGTTTTCGAACCGTGAATCACGACACCCCTCTGAAATCAATGGGTCCAGACCCTAGGTTTGCCAATACTTCCCAAGCGCGCTCTTCTGAGTTGATTTCAATGCGCATTAAAATCCCTTTCCGTGAATTGCTTTGCAAGCAATCAGAATGAGCCGACGAGGTAAAGTGGAGAGTACCGGAGTGCGCACCAGATTTTGTGAATTGTGTTGCGGGAAACGTTACGGGATTGGTTTGAATCCCTTTGGTGGCTTCAATGCGAATCTTTATTTTATTTAATAAAATCTATACATTAAGTGAAAAAGTGGCGCACCTGAGAGGATTCGAACCTCTGGCCTCTGCCTTCGGAGGGCAGCGCTCTATCCAGCTGAGCTACAGGTGCCTGCGGTGTTAGCTAACCTTGTTCCAGCCCGTGTGCAATACCAAAATCCGCGAGTGGTTTGGAACTCAAGCGAACAAATCATGCGCGAGTTCCAGGGCCTCAATTAACGTATCGACCTCATCGCGAGTATTATACAGGCCGAAACTAGCGCGACATGTCGCCGTGACCCCAAGGTGATCCATCAGTGGTCCGGCACAATGGTGCCCTGCCCTTACGGCGACCCCTTTCTTGTCAAGGATCGTCGAAACATCATGAGCGTGTCCGGCCCCGTCAAGCGTGAAACTGAATATGGCAGCCTTGTCTGGCCGTGTGCCCTGAACCTGCAACCAATTCAAGCCGGCAAGACGTTGAAGGGCATAGTTCCGCAGGTCTGCTTCATGCGCTGCGATATTCTCCATCCCCAAGGCCATCATGTAATCCAGCGCGACCCCTAAACCGATCGTCTGCACGATTCCGGGTGTTCCAGCCTCGAACTTCATCGGCGGATCGTTATAGATCACTTGATCTTTGGAGACTTCCCTGATCATGTCGCCGCCGCCGATAAACGGGCGCATTTCGGCCATGCGATCGGACTTGATGAAAATTGCCCCCGATCCGGACGGCCCGTACAGCTTGTGACCAGTGATTGCATAAAAATCACAACCGATGTCCTGAACATCCACTGGCATGTGCACGGCACCTTGACTGCCATCAACGAGAACCGGAACACCCTTGGCGTGTGCGCCTTTTGTGATGGCTTTTACATCGACAACTGTACCCAACACGTTCGAACACTGGGTAATCGCAACCAGTTTCGTTTTTGGGCCGATCGCATCGATAACAGCTTGCGGGTCCAATCCACCATCGGCATCTACATCAACCCATTTCAGGACGACCCCCTGGCGTTCTCGCAGGAAATGCCAGGGCACAATATTCGCATGGTGCTCCATGACACTTAAGACAATTTCGTCACCGGGTTCCATACGCGGCATCGCCCAGCCATACGCGACCAGGTTGATCCCTTCGGTTGTCCCCGAATTCATTACGATCTCGTCTTCGTTTCCCGTGTTGAGAAAACGCGAGATCGTGCCGCGAACGGCTTCGTATTTCTCGGTGGCGAGATTGGATAGAAAGTGTAGCCCACGATGGACGTTGGAATACTCTTCGGCATAAGCGCGCGTCACCGCGTCGATCACAGCCTGAGGTTTCTGCGCGGATGCGCCATTGTCCAGATAGGTCAGCGGCTTGCCGTTCACTTTCCGTGATAGGATCGGGAAGTCAGCGCGGATCTTTTGAACGTCATACATAAGCAGGGGTACCCGTAATTGGCCCTCCGACGAGGGATAGAAGAAGTATAGCCAAAACGGCAATCGCCAGGATGGAAAGCACCAGAACGCCGGTTGCAACCGCCAGGGAGTTCAGCCGATGCGCCTGATCGATAAAATGGACGGTGATGTAAATGCCGACCAGAAAAGCCACGGCAGACAGCAAGGCCGACAGGATCGGGACGGTCAGCAGAAAAATCATTCCTGCGGCCTGAACCAAGACCTTGAGAAACTGCAACCAAACAAGCAAAACCATCACGTCACTAAACGTCCCGGTACCCCCCATCCGGATACCGATCTGGTGAAATGCCACAATGGTCACGATCAAACCGCCGCCAACTACGGCGGCATAAGGGATCACCGAGCCGACAAGCGCGGGAACCTCGACCCCCATGGATGATAGGATTAGATTCGATGTCGCCTGAAGGGCCGCGTTGAGCACGATTGCCAGTGCCAGAGCGAGCCACAGCACCTCGCGTCCCAAGTCAAGCGCCAACAATCTTCGGGCAGCCTCCGCCGGGTCCACGACCGTTTTCTTTGCCAGATCGCTCCAGAATCCCATGCTCATTCTGTTGTCCTCTCGGCTTGCACCAAACCAGACAACCAAAACATCATGAATACTACCAGCCAAACAATTCCAACAAAGTTCAAAGCAGCACCCTGTCCGATAAAGCCTGCAACAAGACCGTTGAGAAGTACGAGTGGCGTCGAGGCCAAAAGCGCCCAGAACAGAGCAAGTCGCGCGCCATAACCAGTGCCACCGCCCCCGAACAGTCGCGCAATCAGGTGTGACACCCAGGCCAATCCATAGAACAGCAACGGCAACAGAATGACTGAGCCCAGTAATGCCCCTCCCATAGTTGCGTTCAGGTCCAGCCCTTCCATGTGAGCTTTCCGGGCAAGCCCGGGCATTTGCGCGATAAATGCTACCGCGCAAAAGACCATCACAAATGCCAAGGCGCGATCCTCGCGCTGCCCCATAGCCAAGAGGCGACGCATGACGCGTCCAGGACCACGGTAGGTGGCGACTATGTCAGATGTGACCGGCATTAGCTGCGTCGAGCCAACCACGCTTCGAGACGTGCGACGATATCCCCAGCCAATGCCTTGTCTTCGATCTCGTCGACTGCCTCGGCTAGAAAGGCCAGCGTCAACATGTTGGTCGCTTCCTTGTGTGGAACGCCGCGAGACCGCAGATAGAACAATGCCGTTTCGTCGATCGCACCTGATGTCGAACCATGCGAACAGGCCACGTCATCGGCGTAAATTTCCAGCTCGGGTTTAGCAAGAAACTGGCTGTCCCCATCCAATAACAAAGACTGGCTGATCTGATAGCCATCTGTTTTCTGCGCACCTTCTTTAACCAGAATCTTGCCTTGAAACACCCCGGTCGCACCGTTGCGCAGGACTTTCTTGAACACCTGGCGGCTCTTGCAATTTACGGCGTCATGGGTGATGAATACAGTGTCGTCATGGTGGAAATCACCGTCGCCCACGCATGCGCCGGAAATATGCGCGACAGCATCGTCACCGGTCAGCTCAATAACCTGTTCATTGCGGGTCAGCACACCATTTACGGTCAGTGTAAACGACTTGTAGATAGAACCTTCGCCTAGGCGGGTGAAAATATGTGTCACCGCCCGGCGTTCATGATCGCGCCCCTGCGCCCGAACGTGATGCAGCGTGCCACCGTCCGCGATGTCGATCTCCATACATTTGTTGAATCGCGAAGCCGCTGGCCCGTTTTCCAGAATGGTTGCTTCCGCTCCAGATTCCACCCGGATCACATGATGCAGAATCACATCGGAAGCCTCTGAATTATGGGTGTAAATCAAGCTGATGGGCTTGGATGGCTTGCCAATGACGTGAATGGCAACTCCGTCGGCCGCAAAAGCGGTATTGAGCGCTGCCAGAGGACGCTGAACGGGTGACTGCCCGCGCGCTTCAAGTACGCCATATAGCTCCTTGGCCCAATGGATGTCCTTGCAACAGATGTCTTTCAGCCGCTCGATCCGGACCCCTTCAAGTTCCAGATTATCCGAGGCCTCTGGGTCGAATACGCCATCGACAAAAACAATCTTTAGACGTTCGAACCCGTCGAACATCATTGCTTCGTCCGAGACGAAAACTGCAGCTTTCGGGGCGTCGGTTTGAATCAAAGTATCAGGACGTGTGTATTTCCAATACTCGTCCCGTCGGCTTGGAAGACCCATTTCGTGCACACGGGACAACGCATCTACCCGCGCTTCCTGTGTGCACCCCGCTTCGGGAAGGCTCATAGAGGCCAAGCGAGCCACGGTGACGGAATGTTTAACTTCGGGCAACGCCATCAGTTCACCTCGGCCAGGATGTCGGCATATCCGTTATTTTCGACTTCAAGTGCCAGCTCCGGACCGCCGGTCTTGACAATGCGACCATCGGCCATGATGTGCACAACATCGGGTTTAATGTGATCTAAAAGGCGCTGATAGTGAGTGATGACAAGGAACCCTCGCCCCTCATCCCGCAGCGCATTCACACCTTCGGCTACCAATTTCATCGCGTCCACGTCCAGACCGGAGTCGGTTTCGTCCAGAATGCACATGCGTGGCTCAAGCATGGCCATTTGAAGGATTTCGTTGCGCTTCTTCTCACCGCCCGAAAAGCCCACATTAACCGGACGCTTAAGCATATCGGCGTCGATCTTGAGCGTCTTGGCCTTGGCGCGTACCACCTTGAGGAATTCGGCGGCGGATAGTTCCTCTTCGCCCCGCGCCTTGCGTTGCGCGTTAACAGCCGTGCGCAGGAACGTCATGTTACCAACGCCGGGAATTTCGACCGGGTACTGAAAGGCCAGGAACAGACCCAACGCAGCGCGTTCTTCGGGATCAAGTTCCAAAAGGTCCTCGCTACCCAACGTTGCCGACCCTTCGGTTACTTCATATCCATCGCGCCCCGACAAAACATAGCTGAGTGTAGACTTACCCGACCCATTCGGCCCCATAATCGCGTGAACCTTGCCAGCTTCGACAGTCAGGTCGACGCCTTTGAGGATTTGCTTATCCTCTTCTTCAAGTTTCACGTGCAGGTTTTTGATTTCAAGCATGTTTTCCTCGTTCTCGTCTCGAGCCCGCACTCAAGGGGCGTGTGATTTTCGTTCTGTCTTCAAGCTTTGGTCATGAAATGAAAGATTTTCTTCAACCGGTTTGCCGGGATCGGCGTCGGATTGACTTCAAATACACCAAGCCTGCCGATGACCTCCGGCTCGCCAAGGAACTCCTCGACCTGTCGGTGCCATTTTCGGTTCGCGTAATCATCAAAGATCAGGGTAACGGGCCGTTCGATGTTGAACGCCGTTGCCAAGGCGCAGCCAATGCGAAACCGGCCGTCGACGAACACGACGTCGGGGTGACGAAAGCCTGGACGGGTCCAAACATCCAGCGCATAACCGGGAAACCGTCTCCAAGCCTCATCCGTCACGGGATGCCCCCAATCGCCCGTCGGCCCGATATCCGACCAGATGATTTGCACGGTGCTTCCCAATGCGGGTGGGTTTTGATCAATCCAGTCCTGCACGGTCCGCGCCCATTCCCGGTCACTTTCAACCGACGTGATATGGGTGCCGGGAAGCTCCGATGCCATAACCGTGGACCCGCCGGCACCGTATTCAAGGATGACATCCGCTTCGCCATAGGCCAACCGCAACGCATCCGCCTCGTCCCGAGGCAGGATGAGCTGCGGGCGTTCTGATTGAAGCGGCTGAAGTGTCACGCATCCATTCCTTGATCTAGCGAGCGGCGCCGTCGGGATCGAAGACTTCGTTTAACCCACCGACCCTTCCAAAGAAATCGCGACAAGCTGCTGCGCTTCCATGGCAAACTCCATCGGCAATGCCTGCAGGACGTCCTTGCAGAAACCGTTCACAACCAGTGCAACGGCTGCTTCCTCGTCCATGCCGCGCTGGCGGCAATAGAACAACTGGTCGTCGTCCACCTTGGATGTGGTCGCCTCGTGCTCGCAGCGTGAGGAATTGTTACGAACTTCGATATAGGGAACCGTGTGCGCGCCGCACTTGCCCCCAATCAGCAAACTGTCGCACTGCGTGTAGTTCCGGCTGTTCTTTGCCTTGGGATGCATCGAAACAAGCCCGCGATAGGTGTTCTGGGCATGACCCGCGCTAATACCCTTGGAGACGATGCGCGATTTGGTATTCTTGCCGAGATGCACCATCTTGGTTCCGGTATCGGCCTGCTGATAGTTATTCGTGATCGCGATCGAATAGAATTCACCCTGGCTGTCATCGCCGCGAAGGATACAAGATGGGTATTTCCACGTCACGGCACTGCCGGTTTCCACCTGCGTCCACATCACCTTGGAGCGATCGCCCCGACAATCCGCGCGCTTTGTCACGAAGTTGTAGATGCCGCCCTTGCCATTCTCGTCGCCCGGATACCAGTTTTGAACGGTCGAGTATTTTACTTCGGCGTCCTCTTCCACAATGATCTCTACAACTGCAGCATGCAGTTGTGCGGTGTCACGCTGAGGAGCAGTGCAGCCTTCCAGATAGGACACGTAAGAGCCCTTGTCCGCGATGATCAGCGTGCGCTCGAACTGGCCGGTGTTTTCTGCGTTGATACGGAAATAGGTGCTCAGTTCCATAGGGCACCGGACGCCTGGCGGCACATAGACGAACGAGCCGTCCGAGAACACGGCTGAATTCAGCGTCGCATAGAAATTGTCTGATACCGGCACAACCGAGCCAAGGTATTTCTTCACCAATTCAGGATGTTCACGGATCGCCTCGGAAATCGAGCAAAAGATCACTCCATGCTTTTTTAGTTCATCCTGAAAAGTGGTACCCACGGAAACCGAGTCGAAAACGGCATCCACCGCAACCTTGCGGCCTTCGGCCGGCGCATTTTCGGCCCCTTCAATACCCGCAAGAATCATTTGTTCTTTCAAAGGAATTCCAAGTTTTTCGTATGTGGCCAGCAGCTTGGGATCAACGTCATCCAGCGATTTGGGCTTTACTTCCATCGACTTAGGGCGGGCATAGTAATACTGGTCCTGAAAATCAATTTCAGGATATTTGACCATGGCCCAGGTTGGTTCTTCCAGTTTGGACCAGCGTTCAAACGCAGCCAGGCGCCAGTCGGTCATCCAATCCGGCTCGTCATTCTTGCTTGAAATCAGACGCACGATATCTGGATTTACACCCTTGGGTGCGTATTCCATCTCGATCTCGGTTTCCCAACCGTACTTGTAGGTTCCGACCTCGCGCACCGCATCTACGGTTTCCTGGTCGACACCATCTTTGACCTGCGTCTGGTCCAAAGCCGCCATGGCCCTCTCCTTGTCTGTTCACACCGCGCGGGTGCGATATTTCTTGTGCAGCTTCAGCCAGGTTTCGGCAAAGCGCATTATTTCATCTTCAGTCGTTTGCGGGCCCAGGGACACCCGAATGGCACTTGCCGATTCGACCTCGCTGTATCCCAACGCCGCCAAAACCCGACTGGTCTTGACCTTGCCACTGGAACACGCCGAGCCCGCCGAAATGGCAAAGCCGGCCAAGTCCAATGCCATCACTTGCGTTTCCCCTTTCCAGCCGGGGGTAACTATACAGGATGTGTTGGGCAAGCGCCGCTCATCTTTCCCGACAAAAATAGTCTCTTTTGCCGATTCCACAAGGCAAGTTTCTAGAATGTTTCTAAGTTTTTCGACTTGCCCCCATGTTCCATCGGCAAGTTCCCTGACAGCGGTTTCTATTGCGGCACCGAAACCGGCAATTCCAATGACATTTTCTGTCCCCGAACGTCGCCCCATCTCCTGACCTCCGCCCGTCAAGATCGGTTCGATATCCAGGCCTTGCCGCAGGATCAACGCCCCTACTCCCTTAGGCCCGCCAATCTTGTGCGCCGATAGGATAGCCATATCGGCGCCACTCCAAGCAAAGGAAAACGGAATTCGCCCAACCGCTTGCGTGATATCCAGCAACAGCCAATCGGCGCGACGCGCTCCATAAGGCCATTGCCCTTCGACCTTTGGAAGCGGATCGGTAATGATTCCCGTCTCGGAATTCGCCAACCCCATGGCCAATGTATGTCCGGGGCCGAAAGGCCGCTCCTGAACGTTGGACAGGTCAAAGTGCGACCAAAGAGCATCATGAGCGGTGCTGTCTACAAAAACGTCACACTCCGGCGGACGTTGGGCCAAAACTTGCGCTGCTTCGGTCGCCCCGGAAGTGAAAACCACCTCTTGCGGCCGACACCCGACCGCCTCGGCAACCTGCACCCGCGCCTTTTCAACCAATGCTTTCGCAGCGCGACCTTCCGCATGGACAGAAGAAGGGTTGCCACACACGTCCATCGCCGAAACCATTGCCTCGCGCGCTTCTGGGCGAAGCGGCGTTGTGGCGTTGTGGTCGAGATAAACACGTTTCATGGATGCATCTTTTCTAGCAGCAGATAGGATGTCGGGCGCGGATAGCCAAAGTCAATGCGGCGGGAATTGACCAAAGTCACGCCACTGCCAGTTAGTCATCGACAACCGAAAACAGGCTCGGAACCGCGGGACAAGGGGCAAGTTCGTTTTCGATGACGTCGGACAACCGCGTCTGGTGCAGAAAGACATAGACATGCGCGCTCAGGCTCTCCCACAGGCGGTTCGTCAGCGATTGTGCCCGACTACCAGAAGACGCACCGGATGCGCCTGCCCCTTTGTGCATTGCGTCGACGGTTTCGTCGACGGCAGCCAGGACTTCGACGATC
Organism: Ruegeria sp. YKSE079; assembly: GCF_059612845.1. Classification (NCBI taxonomy): domain Bacteria; kingdom Pseudomonadati; phylum Pseudomonadota; class Alphaproteobacteria; order Rhodobacterales; family Roseobacteraceae; genus Ruegeria; species Ruegeria sp. YKSE079. The sequence goes on from NZ_JBXWRJ010000005.1 coordinate 49,983, forward strand.
CGGATTTTCGATGCAGGACGCGCCAACCTGTATCCCCCACCCGGACCGCGAACGGAGGCGACAAGATCGGCGCGGCGAAGTTTGACGAACAACTGTTCGAGGTAAGGCAGGGAAATGTCCTGGCGGTCAGAAATCTCACCCAGCGTAACAAGTGCATCTGCCGGCTGAAGTGCAATATCCGCGAGCGCCACCATCGCGTAACGACCCTTGGTCGACAGTTTCATTTGCTTTCCTCTCAGCCTGACATGCGCGAAATCATTGACCTTCTCGCGGCCAGTGCGTATCTCCCACTGACAGCGTCGCAATGCAACGCCCGACAATTAGAACCGCTCTAAGGTGCCCGACGAATACCGTCAAGAATATCCCGGCGCCGCATGAAAACAGACAGGACAAAAGCACACATGCCCGAGGTGATTTTTCCCGGACCCGAAGGCCGCCTGGAAGGCCGTTACCACCCGCAAAAGGAAAAAGACGCACCGATTGCCATCGTGCTGCATCCACATCCGCAATTTGGCGGAACCATGAACAACAAGGTTGTCTACAACCTGCACTATGCCTTTTACAATATGGGGTTCACCGTTCTGCGCTTCAATTTCCGGGGCGTTGGCCGCAGCCAGGGCGAATATGATCAAGGTATCGGAGAATTGAGCGACGCGGCGTCGGCGCTGGACTATCTTCAGTCCATGAACAACAATTCGAAACATTGCTGGGTCGCCGGATTCTCTTTCGGCGCGTGGATCGGCATGCAACTCCTGATGCGCCGCCCGGAAATTACCGGCTTCATCAGCGTCTCACCGCCCGCGAACATGTATGATTTCTCGTTCCTGGCCCCCTGCCCGTCTTCCGGATTGATCATCAACGGCACGTCGGACCGCGTGGCGCCTCCCGCAGATACGACTTCCCTGGTGAACAAACTGCATGAGCAAAAAGGGATCACCATCACCCATACCGAAGTCGAGGGTGCCGATCACTTTTTCCAGGATCAGCATATGGACACGTTGATCACCGACGTGTCCGACTACGTAAAACGCCGCCTGACGGAAAATACCCGCTGATGTCTTCGAGCGTTGAAACGCTGGCCGCAAAACTGGCCGAGGATACGATGAAAGTGATGGATGAAACCAATGAGGACCGCCTGTTCATGGAGGTCAGCGCGGTATTGGGGGCGGCTTCCCAAACTCTCGAAGAGGCGTTTCTAACCGAAATTCGCGTACGCATGGCTGAACGTAAGGCACGGCAATTTCTGATCGGCAAACTGTCGAAGTTCAGAGACAAGGCGCAAGCCAAGGAAAAGCAATGACCGAACGCCTGTCCGCGCAGATCGACTTTCTAAAAGCAGCGGACAGGTTGAAAACGGTCGAACGCGCGAATGCTCTCCTTGATCTGTCTCGTCCCGAAAACTCTGCCGAGCATAGTTGGCACCTTGCCTTGTGGGCCTTGGTCTTTTCCCCAATTGCAGAACCCGGGGTGTCCATAGACAGGGTCATCAGGATGTTGCTTTTGCATGATCTTGTGGAAGTTGAAGTTGGCGATCATCCCATTCATTTGGAAACAGATTGGGAGTCTGTGGCAATCAAGGAACGCGCGGCAGCCGAATCTTTGTTTGGTTTGCTTCCTATGGATCAAAAAGCGGTGTTCTTGTCGCTCTGGAACGAATTCGAGGCAGACGAAACGCTTGACGCCCGCTTCGCTAAACGCTTGGACAGGTGCCAGCCGCTGTTTCAGGTTCTTTGCGCTCCGGTCCCGCGGCCCGACCACATGGGGATCGTACGGGAGAATCTGAACGGCGGGCGAGCGGCCTATCTGCGTCACGAGTTTCCCGAAGCCTACCGGCACGCAATGGATTTGCTGAACGGTTCACAGCCCGATCACTCCTCTTCTTTTTCCAGCCGTCTGCCCTTTCTCTTGGACGCTGATCAATTGAAATCGGTCAACAGGGCGTCCAGGCTCTTGGACAACTCCCGTTGCGAAAATTCTGCGGAACACTCGTGGCACATCATGCTCTACGCATGGGTGCTGGCAGAATATGCCCACCCCGAAGTTAGGATTGATCGGGTTCTGCGCATGCTATTGCTGCACGACATTGTCGAAATCGATGCCGGAGACCACCCTATTCACGGTCAGGTTGATCATGCGGCCCAAGCCGAAAAAGAAATGGCCGCGGCCGCACGTCTGTTTGGCCTCCTGCCTTCTGCGCAAAAAGAGGAATTTACCGATCTCTGGCTTGAATTCGAAAACGCCGAAACACAGGACGCGTTGTTCGGCAAAGCGGTTGACCGAATTCAAACCCCTATTGCAAACCTTCAAAACGGCGGCGGCACGTGGATCGAATATCAGGTCAGTTTTGATCAACTAGAATCCCGGGTCGGATATCCGGTAAAGCGCGGTGCGCCGGAATTGTGGCAATGGCTGCAACCTCAGCTGAAACTGTTCTTCGATGTGATCGAACCCGTGAACTAAAATCCGTTCTGGGTTCTTTCACAAGTGGAAAAGGGGCCTCTCAGCCCCTTTTCCTGACCTCGATAGCGCTGTCTATACCGGCACACTAGCCACTCGCTCAACATTTCTGGCTGCATCTATGTCGACGGACCCCCCGTCTGCAAGCCACCCAAGCGCCACTATTACGGCCGAAATCAAAATGATCTTTTTTGCAAAAGCAGTCATTGAAAACTCATCAACATTTGAACTCACCAATAACCCGTCAGATACACCTTGCCGGCATTCGCCGCTAGTCCGGTTTCCCTGACCCCGCGTTAACCTAGGGTGCGTGCCAGCACCTTCGATTTCTCTTGCGGCGGAAACCTTCATTGTGTTCAACGTCTGACCAACGTGACGAGAACGGTTTCGTTTAGATGCCCAAAGCTTACCTGATCCTCCTTCTGGCCGTGATGGCCGAAACAATCGGCACGACGGCCCTGCAAGCCAGTCAGCAGTTCACGCGCCTGTGGCCTTCTGTTCTGGTCGTTGTCGGCTATGGGATCGCTTTCTATTTGCTGGCGCTGACTCTCAAGGTGATGCCAGTGGGAATCGTTTATGCTATCTGGTCTGGCTTGGGAATCGTTCTCATTGCTCTGATCGGCTTCGTTGCATTTGGACAAAAACTCGATTGGCCCGCCCTTGCTGGACTAAGCCTGATCATCATCGGAATATTGGTGATTCATCTTTTTTCGCAGTCCACAAGCCAATGACGGCGCGTTTGGGCTGGTATCTTGTGTCCTGCCGCGCTATGCGCGCGGCAACTTTCCGTTCAAAGGCTGACCTCTCATGGACCTTCGCAATATCGCGATCATTGCTCACGTTGACCATGGCAAGACGACTCTTGTCGACGAGCTGCTCAAACAATCCGGCGCATTCCGGGAGAATCAGGCCGTGGCCGAACGCGCCATGGACAGCAACGATCTGGAGCGCGAGCGCGGTATCACTATCCTCGCCAAGGCGACCTCGGTCGAATGGAAGGGCACCCGGATCAATATCGTTGACACCCCTGGCCACGCCGATTTCGGCGGCGAAGTGGAGCGTATCCTCAGCATGGTCGATGGCGTTGTGCTGTTGGTCGACGCTGCCGAAGGCCCAATGCCGCAGACCAAGTTCGTGACGTCCAAGGCGCTTGCGCTCGGGCTGCGCCCGATCGTCGTTCTGAACAAAGTCGACAAACCCGATGCCGAACCTGACCGCGCGCTTGACGAATGTTTCGATCTGTTTGCGAATCTTGGCGCGGACGACGACCAGCTTGATTTTCCGGCCATGTATGCCTCTGGCCGATCTGGCTGGGCAGATGTGGAACTGGACGGGCCGCGCAAGGATTTGTCGGCGCTGTTCGATCTGATCATCCACCACGTTCCCTCTCCGAAACAGGCGGCGCACAAGGGCGAGCCGTTCCGCATGCTGGCAACCACTTTGGGCAACGATCCCTTCATCGGGCGCATTCTGACGGGTCGTGTCGAAAGCGGTACACTCAAGGCCGGTGAAACCCTGAAGGCGCTGAGCCGCAATGGTGCGCTCATTGAGAACTTCCGTGCCTCCAAGATCCTCGCCTTTCGCGGCCTCAGCCAACAACCGATCAATGTAGCCGAAGCTGGTGACATTGTCACAATTGCGGGCATGAGCAAGGCGACCGTCGCCGACTCTCTGGTCTCGCCACAAGTGACCGAGGCACTTCCGGCCCAGCCCATCGATCCGCCGACAATCTCGGTAACGTTTGGCATTAACGACTCTCCGCTGGCGGGACGGGACGGCAAGAAGGTTCAGTCCCGTGTGATCCGCGACCGCCTGATGAAAGAGGCTGAATCCAACGTCGCAATTCAAGTTTCCGACACCCACGGCGGTGAAGCCTTCGAAGTAGCCGGTCGTGGCGAATTGCAGATGGGCGTACTGATCGAAAACATGCGTCGAGAAGGATTCGAACTCAGCATTTCCCGCCCGCAGGTCCTGTTTCGTCATGAAGATGGCCAGAGACTGGAACCGATCGAAGAAGTCACCATTGATGTCGATGATGAATACTCGGGTGCCGTAATCGAGAAGGTGACAGGCACCCGCAAAGGCGAACTGGTCGAGATGCGCCCGGCGGGCGTTGGCAAAACGCGCATCATCGCGCATGTTCCATCACGCGGATTGATCGGATACCACGGCGAGTTTCTTACCGACACACGCGGCACGGGCGTTCTAAATAGGGTCTTCCACGGCTGGACCCCTCACAAGGGTCCGATTCCGGGTCGGCGCGCAGGCGTTCTGATCTCAATGGAAAATGGTCAGGCGGTGGCCTATGCACTTTGGAACCTCGAAGAACGCGGACGCATGTTTCTTGGCCCCCAGGCGGATGTCTATCAAGGCATGATCATCGGAGAGCATTCCCGCGACAACGATCTTGAGGTTAACCCACTCAAGGGCAAGAAGCTGACCAACGTCCGGGCGTCTGGCTCAGATGACGCCGTACGACTGACGCCCCATATTCAGTTTTCGCTCGAAGAAGCCATTGCCTATGTCGACGACGACGAGCTGGTCGAGGTCACGCCCAATGCCATTCGCCTGAGAAAACGCTTCCTTGATCCGCATGAACGAAAAAGGATGGCCAAATCAGCCTGAATGCTAAAAAAATCAAGCTGACTTCAATCAACAATCCACTCAAAATCTTCTGATTTCATTCAATTAGAAGACAACTCACACCAAAGGCCCTCGAGATCTACGCGTCTCGCAGGGCCCATTTTTGTTGGAAAAATTGAAAGCCTCACACGATCGTTAAGAATTTTCAACCTTGCCTTTGGGGCAACTTTATGGCGAAAGCTAGATTATGTTTTGGCCTCTTTGAGGCGATCATGTGCCCGATGGAAGGGACTTGATTTTGGACAGAGTGATTGGAGTACAAAATGAAAACACGGGCACGTCTTATTCCACTGATCTTGGCGACATCGTCAATTTCAGCGATTGCTTCGACCAGCTTCGCAGCCGGCGAACGATGCACACTGAATACCGCGAAGAACTCGGTATCCACCGAAACGCTGTGTTCGTGTGGTGTCGTCGAGGCGCGGATGCTCCGTTACCTTCAAAAGCGGTCTGATTTTGAAGACATACTTGCCCGTACCACTAACGCCTGCCCAAGTTTCGCTGCTGTGCTAGTCGACTTCCCAACAGCGTCGGTAGGAAATTCCCTTGAAGGTGGTGACGGCGACGGATCATCAATGTTCGGAGGCGGAGGCACCCCATCTGGTGGCGATACCAGCGGCACACCTGGCGGAAACACGGGCGGAAACCCCGGTGGTGACACTGGAGGCAACCCTGGTGGTGACACCGGCGGCAACCCCGGTGGTGACACTGGCGGCAACCCCGGTGGTGACACCGGCGGCAATCCCGGTGGTGACACCGGCGGCAACCCCGGTGGTGACACCGGCGGCGATCCCAGTGGTGACACCGGCGGTAACCCTGGTGGTGACACTGGTGGCGACACCGGCGGTGACACTGGTGGCGATACCGGCGGTGACACTGGTGGCGATACCGGCGGTGACACTGGTGGCGATACCGGCGGTGATACTGGTGGCGATACTGGTGGCGATACCGGCGGTGACACTGGTGGCGATACCGGCGGTGATACTGGTGGCGATACTGGTGGCGATACCGGCGGTGATACTGGTGGCGATACCGGCGGTGACACTGGTGGCGATACCGGTGGTGACACTGGTGGCGATACCGGCGGTGACACTGGCGGAGGCAAAGGAAACAACGGCGGCGGCAATGGCAGCGAAGGGTCTAGCCCCGGTCAAGGTCACGGAGCCAATGACGACGAATCTGGCGACGGCAGTGGCAACGGCAACGGCAACGGAAATGGGAACGGCAACGGAAATGGGAACGCTGGCGGTAACGGAAACGGAAATGCCGGCGGCAATGGAAATGGTGGCTCGAAACGCTGATCGCCACCGGCCTCATATATTCCAATTACAAACCGAACTCGAAAAAGCGCGCCAAGGCGCGCTTTTTTATCCGCTGTTGTTTATTGCCACCCATTTCTGTGGTTGCCTTGGGTCCTGCATTCGCAGGAACACATATCCAGTTTGGCGCCAGGGTTTGATCCGGTTCGTCAGGTTATCCAATACCAAATCCCCGCTCACTGACCGATAAACCAGCACAGCGTGTGAATTTCGGCGCGTGTCCAGCACCGTTGCAAGAAGAAGCTTCCTTGGATCAAGACCCAATCGGATTAGTTCATGCTTTTTCAAAAGGGCAAAGTCCTCACAATCGCCTCCCCTGGACGTCGGAAGAGCCCATTCTTCAGCCTTGCGATACTGTGTCTGGTCTTCAATCGTGCGCGTCGTTCGATTAACGCGGCTGTTTACGTCACTTACCAGTCTCAACTCTTGCCCGTTCGGCACAGTTGCATTTGCGACGGTCGCGCAGGCCCACGAGTAGGTTTCACACAAGTCTTTTGCTCCCGACGGAGCGGGAAACGAAACGGATACGTTGAGATAGGTATTCTCCAAGGCGATGGCACCAGTCCCAGTGGTGATACCAACAACCGTAAGAAGAGCTCCCATTGCGGTCTGCTGAAGGCGGCGGAACGAAAAGATGATGGGTTTTCGACCACATGGCAGCATGGCGACACCTCGGATTAAGTCAGAACGGTGTAGTCGCAACAGCTCTATCCAAGGGTTTTAGCAATGCATGTGGCGCCCTTGGACAGTGTCGATACGACTGCCCCTAGTGCTGAACCCGAAAAAAGGCGGAAATCCGAAACGGAATGTGGCTGATATGGGGTGATTTCTGGACAGGCAGAAACCCGCCGGTCCTAGTCCGAAAACAAAAAAACCCGGCGTACGGCCGGGCTTTTCTCAGGAAAATTGATTGCTTCCTTTGTTACTCGGTCGTCTCGACAACCAGCAACTCACGCTCGGATGCATCCCGCGCGTGGCTCAACGCCTGTTGGTACTCTGTCGAGTTGTAACACTCCACAGCAGCCTCAAGCGACGGAAAGGTCGCCACAACATTCCGTGGTCTTTCCTTTCCTTCCAGTTGTACATATCGGCTGCCGCGGGCAATGAACTTGCCACCATGCTTGGCGATCGCAGGACCCGCAAGTTCCGCGTATTTGCCGTAGGCTTCGGTGTCTGTCACCGTGACATGCGCAATCCAGAGAGCTCCCATCCTATCCTCCAATTACCTGTTCAGCTGCCTTTATGGCCGCATCCGCGTTTGTGGTGTCCTTGCCGCCACCCTGCGCCATGTCCGGACGACCGCCGCCACCCTTGCCGCCCAGTTCAGCAACCGCCGCGCGCACCAGATCCACCGCTGACACTTTACCGATTAGATCATTGGTCACCCCGGCAGCCACCGCCGCCTTGTCACCGGCATCTGCGATCAGCAACACGGCACCGGTCTCAATCCGCTGTTTATGCTCGTCTATCAATGACGGCAGGTCCTTGCCTGACACACCAGACAGAACTTGTGAAACGAAACGGATGCCGTTGACAATGCGCGCCTCCTGACCACCGCCCTGACCTGCGCCACCGGCCATAGCCAGTTCCCGGCGCAATTGGGCAACCTCGTTCTGTAGCGCCTTGCGTTCATCCATCAGGGACTTGACCCGATCGGCAACTTCCGCCGACTGCGCTTTCAACATTCCCGACACTTCGGCAAGCGTGGTGGCCTCCCGGGTCAGATGCTCAAAAGCGACCGCTCCGGTCAGAGCCTCGATTCGCCGCACGCCCGCCGATGATGCACTATCACCAAGCAGCACGAATGTGCCAATATCGCCGGTTTGTTTGACATGCGTGCCGCCACAAAGCTCGATGGAATAAGTCTGCCCGTCCTGGCCTTTGCCGGTTTCCGCTCGTCCCATCGACACCACGCGAACCTCGTCACCATACTTTTCGCCGAACAATGCCTGGGCTCCGATCCCGCGGGCATCGTCAGGTGTCATAATACGGGTTTCGACCTTGGTGTTTTGCCGGATAAAGCTGTTCACCTCGGCAGCGACCTTGGTCAACTCTGCATCGGTCAACGCCTTGGAATGGCTGAAATCGAACCGCAGACGGTCATCCGCATTCAAAGAGCCTCGTTGTGCCACATGATCGCCAAGTGTTTCCCGAAGCGCTTCATGCAGCAGGTGCGTGGCCGAGTGGTTGGCGCGTATTGCCGTGCGGCGAGCATGGTCGACTTCCAGTTCCACAGCATCGCCTTTTGCCATCATGCCCCCGTCGACCGTCACAAGATGTGCATAGACCTTCGCATCAGCGAATTTCCTTGTGTCCTTGACTGTCGCAGCCTGAATTCGGTCATCGATCTTGCGAATGATACCGGTGTCCCCAATCTGCCCCCCGGCCTCGCCATAAAAGGGCGTTTGGTTGACAATGATCCAACCGGACTCGCCTGCGTTGATCTTTCCGACCAGCGCACCATCCACGACCAAGGCCATGATTTGGCCTTCAGCAATTTCAGTCTCATACCCAAGGAAATCCGTGGCTCCGACAGAATCCAGAACGTCGAACCACACTGCATTATCCGCAGATTCACCCGAACCGGCCCAGGCCGCGCGCGCCTTGGCCTTCTGCTCTGCCATGGCTGCGTCAAAGCCTTCGGTATCCACCGCACGGCCTTTTTCACGCAACGCATCCTGCGTCAGGTCGAGCGGAAAGCCATAAGTATCATAAAGTTTGAATGCCGCCTGTCCGGGCAACGGCTGATCCGCCGCTAAACTAGCCAACTCATCGTCCAGCAGTTTCAAGCCGCGATCAAGCGTCTGCTTGAACCGCGTCTCTTCCAAAAGCAGAGTCTCTTCGATCAAGGCCTGCGCGCGACCAAGTTCACCGTATTGCGCACCCATCAATTGGACCAGCGTCGGTACCAGGCGGTGCATGACCGGATCCTTCGCCCCTAATAGATGCGCATGGCGCATGGCCCGGCGCATGATACGGCGCAGCACATACCCCCGACCGTCGTTTGAGGGCATCACGCCATCGGCAATCAGGAAAGAGGTGGAACGCAAGTGATCCGCGACAACCCGATGGTGCACGTTCTGATCCCCATAGGGGTCGACATTGGTGGCATGTGCGGAGGCTTCGATGAGGGTTTTGAACAGGTCGGTGTCATAGTTGTCGTGGCTGCCTTGCAGCAGTGCCCCAATCCGTTCCAGCCCCATTCCAGTATCGATGGACTGCATGTCGAGTTCGCGCATCGAGCCGTCCTCGAACTGCTCATTTTGCATGAACACGATGTTCCAGATCTCGATGAAGCGGTCCCCGTCTTCGTCGGCGCTGCCCGGCGGGCCACCCCAGATATGATCGCCGTGGTCATAAAATATCTCGGTGCACGGACCGCAGGGGCCGGTCGGCCCCATCTGCCAGAAGTTGTCAGAGGTCGCGATGCGAATGATCCGATCCTCGGAAACACCGACTTTTTTCCAGATTTCAAAAGCTTCATCATCGGTGTGATAGACCGTAGTCAACAACCGGTTTTTATCGATACCGAAATCCTTGGTGATCAGGTCCCAGGCAAAAGGAATTGCCTCGGCCTTGAAATAGTCACCAAAGGAAAAGTTGCCCAGCATCTCGAAAAACGTGTGGTGCCGTGCAGTATACCCTACGTTGTCGAGGTCATTGTGCTTGCCCCCGGCCCGTACACATTTTTGTGCTGTCGTGGCGCGCTTGTAGTCTCGGGATTCGACGCCGGTGAACAGGTTCTTGAACTGTACCATGCCCGAATTGACAAACATCAGGGTCGGATCGTTTCGCGGAACCAACGGGCTTGATGCCACGACTTCGTGTCCCTGTTTGGCGAAGTAGTTCAGAAAGGTTGAGCGGATCTCGTTCAGCGTGGGCATGTGGCTCTCTCGACGCGCATTTGTTTGGTTCTGTGATGGTTTAGCGACGTCCCGAACGATAGTCCACAGCGCAAGGATGCGGCAAACGAAACAAGGCGACCCGATCGGATCGCCTTGCCATGTTTCACTTTATCCAGACCGACGCGAAAGTGATACTCTTGCTGTTTCGCAGGCTATCGTCACGCTTCGAGAATATCGTCCTCGTCCCCATCGGACGCCATGTCGAACTCCAGGCCGTGGGCCGCACGAATCTTGTCCTCGATCTCCAGAGCAACGCGGGTATTCTCACGCAGATAGGTTTTGGCATTCTCCCGCCCCTGGCCGATCCGTTCGTCGCCATAGCTGAACCACGACCCGGATTTCTCAACCACCCCGGCCTTGACGCCCAGATCCAGCAATTCGCCCATCTTCGAAATGCCTTCGCCATACATGATGTCGAATTCAACCTGCTTGAAGGGCGGCGCAACCTTGTTCTTGACGACTTTCACCCGGGTCTGGTTGCCGACAACTTCATCCCGGTCCTTGATGGCACCAATACGGCGAATGTCCAGGCGCACCGAGCTGTAGAATTTCAGGGCGTTACCACCTGTCGTGGTCTCCGGGCTGCCAAACATAACGCCGATCTTCATCCGGATTTGGTTGATGAAGATCACCATGCAATTTGACCGACTGATTGACGCTGTCAACTTGCGCATGGCTTGGCTCATCAACCGGGCCTGAACGCCCACGCTGCTGTCACCCATGTCGCCTTCCAGTTCAGATTTCGGCGTCAGGGCCGCAACCGAGTCGACAACAACCATGTTGACCGCGCCCGAGCGCACCAATGTATCGGTTATTTCCAGCGCTTGTTCACCTGTGTCGGGTTGCGAAATCAGTAACTCATCCAGATCAACGCCCAATTTGCGGGCATATTGCGGATCAAGCGCGTGTTCAGCATCCACGAAGGCGCACACCCCTCCCCGCTTTTGTTGTTCGGCAATGCAGTGCAGCGTGAGAGTTGTCTTGCCCGAGCTTTCCGGGCCGTAGATTTCCACGATACGGCCCATCGGCAGGCCACCAATACCAAGCGCAATATCCAGACCCAGAGAGCCGGTTGAGCTGGCCTCGATTTCCGGCAACGCATTGTCGCCGCCCAGTTTCATAATCGATCCTTTACCGAATTGACGCTCGATCTGGGCCAGGGCGCTGTCCAGCGCTTTTTGCTTGTCCGCGTTTTGCTTGCTGCTCATCGTCAGAAGATCCGCCATTGTCCTGTCGCTTTCCTTTTGTCACACCCTTGAGCGGGCGGCAATCGCTGCTTTGTTCGCCTCTTGTTCCTTATGGGACCAAAAAGAGAACATTTCAACTCAAATCTCTTAATTGAAGCTTTATCCAATTGTATTAAAGAACCCTTTACGGCACTCTGACCGTGAAATCCAAAAGAAGAACGCAAGATAAATGATTGTTTTCTATAAAGAACGCCTTGTCCTTTTGTCGGTTCCGAAAACGGGGACCACAGCATACCACGCGGCTTTGAAGGATCACGCGGATATCGTCGTTTCGGGACCTCCCGAGTTGAAGCACGCCCCCCTTCGCAGGTATGATCGTTTTTTTAACAGCATGTTTGCGAAGCTTTTCGACGTCGACCTTGAAGTCATGGCGGTCGTTCGCGAGCCGGTCGACTGGCTGGGAAGCTGGTACCGATACCGCCGCCGCCCATTTCTAGACGGCAAACCCACCTCGACCAGTGGAATCGATTTCGACAGTTTCGTCCGCGGCTACCTGAGAAGTAATGATCAGCCGGCCTTCGCCCAAGTTGGCAGCCAGGCCAAATTCCTCACTCCCCGGGCGGGTGGCGTCACTGTTTCTCATGTGTTCAAATACGATCACCAGAGCCAGATTATCGAGTTTCTGGAGAACCGGCTTAAGATCAGGTTGGAGTTGCCGCGCGAGAACGCGTCCCCTCCAATGCCATTGGTTCTTACCGAAGAGACTGAACGGCAACTACGCCACAGGTACGCAGATGATTTCGACCTTTACCAATCGGCACTTTGACAAACCTTGTCGCCACAAAACCTAGTTCAGCTGCTGAAAAACCGTTTCAGTCAACTGATTTAACGAGAACGGTTTTGGCAGGAACACGGAATGTGCAAACTCCGGCTCTGTTTCGCCAAATGCACCTTCAGCATATCCCGAAACAAAGATGACCCTGACACCCGGCCGGTTTTTCAATGCTTTTTTCACCCAGGTCGGACCGTCCATCCCGGGCATCACCACATCCGTGACGATGATGTCCACGAGGACTTCCCCCTCTGCCAGCACGTCAAGCGCCTCTTCACCCGTTTCCGCTTCAAGTACGGTATAACCTCTCATTCTTAGTGCGCGTGACGCAAAAGCGCGGACCGACGCTTCGTCCTCCACCAGCAAAACCACGCCTTCCCCATGTTTTGGAATGGGAACGGTGTTGGAATCCGACACTCTAGGTTCAATAACTTCAACCTCATGCCAAACCGGCAGATACAAAGTAAACTCGGATCCCCTGCCCTCAACGCTGTCAACAAATATGAAACCGCCAGTTTGCTTGACGATCCCATATACCGTTGAAAGGCCCAGGCCAGTACCTTCGCCAGTTCGCTTTGTGGTATAAAACGGCTCGAATACTTTTGGCAGCTTGTCCGCGGCTATCCCGACGCCTTCATCTATAACCTTGACGGATACGTATTCACCAATCGGCATCTCTGCCCTGTCGCGTTTCAGTGGTTGATCGAACGCGACAACTTCGGTTTCAATCCGAATCTCCCCACCTTTCGGCATGGCATCGCGCGCATTCACCACCAGATTCATCAAGACCTGTTCCAACTGGCGTTTGTCCGCACGAACGGGCTTCAGAACCGGGTCATGACTGAGGGTCAGCGTGATCTTTTCGCCGACAAGCCGATTCAGCAAATGGATCAAATCGGACAGTGTATCGCGCATGTCCAGCGTCTCGGGCCGCAAGGTCTGCTTTCGCGAAAACGCCAGCAATTGGCCGATCAGAGCAGCGGCCCTATTGGCGTTCTGGTTGATCTGAATAAGGTCACCATAGTCGGGATCGCCCTGATCGTGGCGCAGAAGCAGAAGGTCGCAATGCCCCGAAATCGCAGTCAGCAAGTTATTGAAGTCATGCGCGACCCCGCCGGCCAATTGCCCGACCGCCTGCATTTTCTGGCTTTGAACAAACTGCGCCTCAAGTGTCTTGAGTTCAGTTGCATCGTTGAGAACCGCAATCAAGCTTGTTTCACCGAAGCGAACCACCTTGCTAAGCGTGACTTGCACAAACGTTTCCCTGTCCGGTCGACTCAGGCGCAAGAATTCTGACCGAGGTTTGACCGATCCCTCGATTGTTTCGCGCAGCCAGTCCCTGATCGGGCGACCAAGCCCATGCATGATCTGCTCAACAGTGGTCCCGTCTTGGGGCGTGCAACCAAGCAATTCATCGGCAAGTGGGTTCGTCTCAAGCACTTCTCCCTGGGCTGAAAGACGCATCAGCGGAACGGGCAGATCATTGAATGATGGCGCCGGAGCCATGAACACTTCAGGTCCTAACGGGCAGAGTGCGATTTTTCTGCTGCCAACTGTTTTGCGAATTTCAGCGATGGCCACCGGTACCATTCCAGTTTTGCTTTGAACTTTGACAATGGACCCGGGTCGGATGTCTTGCTCGGCAATAACTTGCTTCAGATTGCCGGGTGCGAATCCAAATAGATTGTGTGCGGCTTCATTTGCAAACTGGATCCTGTTTGATCTCCCTACCGTTACCATCGGCAGACCCTCAACATCATCGCCGTTAAAACTGTCACTCCCCGGAACACTGGTCAACCTCCACAAATACGTGTCTTTTCCAAGAAGCTGGGCCGATATTTTGATAATTCCGCGACCAGTTACGAGCTCATCGTGTGCCACTCCCTTCCTTTGCGCAACAGATTGCAGCCGTAACAGAACGGCCGCCGGAGACGGAAAAAAACTTCGCAGCAAAACATCGAGACTACCATGATCGTCAACATTGAAACTTGCCTTTGCAGCGGCATTCGCGAAACGCACGCATCCTCGGGAATCTGTGATAATGCCAGGAGACGTATCGCTGTGCAGATAGGAGGAAACGAGTTCGTCAACCAGCTTTGCGCGACGATCAAGGCTCCACTCTCGAATGGTAGACAGAACCAAAACCGCAGACAGCGACAGGCCCACAGCATACAAACCTCGAGTTACGCCATCAGTCATGTCGCCAGCCAAAGCCGAAACAAGCACAACGACGATACAGGCGAACAACGCCATACGACGCCATGGTTTCGTGACACTCCGGTGACGGACCGGCATTGCCGGATTGGCGGTTGCAGACACTGAGACACTCCGTTTGATGTCATTGGTCCGGGTATTACGCGCAACCGGGGTTAATCCCAACTTAATGCGTTACTCCGCCTGTAGTTGTTATCTGGAGGCGCTATTCTGCGTCAAGTGCGCAGTGTAGAACCCATCAGTGCCCTCGGAAACCAACCATAGTTTTTCGAACACACTGGACCACTGTGGGTTTTGCCTGACCAAGGCGCCCACCGCCTCTTGATTTTCTTCACGCAACATGGAGCAGGTTGCATAGGCCAGCAGTCCACCATTTGAAACAAGCACCGAAGCCTTCGACAGGATGCTTTGTTGAATAGAACACAGTTCGGTCAGTCGTTCTGGTGTCAAGGCCCATTTCCCGGCGGGTGCACGACGCCACGATCCGCTGCCCGAGCACGGAGCATCAACCAGAACGATATCATAAGGTGAATTGGCGGCGACACTCACGCCATCCAGCAAGGTGATATCAACGCCAGCGCGTTGCGCGCGCGCGGGGATATCGCTCATTCGGACTGGTGAGATATCATGGGCGAATACCGAAACGCCGCGAGACGCAGCTAGGGCAAGCGACTTGCCGCCCCCCCCGGCGCAATAATCCAGCACCTTCAGTCCTGGGCGCAGAGGAAGAGACGCCACAACCGCTTGGCTGGCGGCATCCTGAAGCTCGACCAGGCCATCCAGAAAAGCGCGGCTTTTTGCGACTAGCCGTGCACCCGAGACAATTTCCAGCGCGGTGTCGCACGCGGAATGCGAACGAGCTTCGATCCCGTCCCTGGCCAGTACTTCGACCGCTTGTGGCAAATCGGACTTTAGGCGATTCACTCGCAGATGAACCGGCGCGCGATGGCGCAGCGCCTGTGCAGCGGCCTGTGCTTCGTCACCCAGACTGTCCTGAAACCGCGACCACAACCAGTCGGGCAGGTCGTTTTCCTCGCCACCCGAGGCAGGTGTACACCCGGTTTCATTTTCACCGACAGGCAGTGGAGCATGCCGCGCGCCAGTAAAAAGGTCTGTCGGGTCTTCACTGGCGGCCCGGATCAGGCCGATCATAAGTCCACGCCCTGTCTCAGCCCCTCCTAACGCTGCAAAGGATCTTTTGCAGCGCAGTGCATCGAAAACATGGTCGCGGATCGCTGCTCGGTCCTTCGATCCTGCAAACCGACTGCGCCGCGCCCATCCTGTCAGAGACTTCTCGGCCGGTGTTCCGGCCAGAATCTCGTCAAGAATTTCGATGGAGGCCTGAATACGGGCGGCAGGTGTCATAACAAAGTCCGGTTTGTTTTCGCGTTGATACGCATTGCCTCAACTGGTCCACCTTCAAAAGCCGAACATGGCAGGGCTGCCGCAAGGCCAAGTCCCGCCAAACGATTAACCTATACGATAGTTCGGGCTCTCGCGGGTGATCTGCACGTCGTGAACATGGCTTTCCTTGAGGCCCGCACCGGTGATCTTGACGAACTGGCAATTGCTGCGCATTTCCTCGACATTGGCGCAGCCCGTGTACCCCATGGCGGCCCGCAACCCGCCTACAAGTTGGTGAATGACCGCGCTCGCCGATCCTTTGTAGGGCACTTGACCCTCGATCCCTTCAGGTACCAGTTTGTCGCTAGCTGCGTCCTTTTGGAAATACCGGTCGGCCGAACCGCGCGCCATGGCGCCCAAGCTTCCCATACCGCGATAGGATTTGAACGATCGGCCCTGATACAGGATCACCTCGCCGGGGCTTTCGTCAGTGCCCGCGATCATCGATCCGACCATGGCACAGGATGCACCGGCCGCAATGGCCTTGGCAAAATCCCCGGAAAACTTGATACCACCATCAGCGATGACAGGCACGTCTCCGGCTGCTTCGGCACAATCCATGATGGCCGTCAGCTGCGGAACGCCCACACCGGCCACCATACGCGTGGTGCAGATGGATCCCGGCCCGATGCCAACCTTGACAGCATCGGCGCCCGCATCAATCAGCGCTTTCACCGCATCCGCCGTCGCAACGTTCCCGGCAATGATCTGAACTTCGTTCGACAAGGTCTTGGCGCGTTTGACCGCATCGATCACGCCCGCCGAATGGCCATGCGCGGTGTCCACCACGATAATGTCGACGCCCGAGTCGACCAGCGCTTCGGATCGCTCGAATCCCGTGTCTCCTACAGACGAGGCTGCAGCAACCCGAAGCCGCCCCAGACGGTCCTTGCAGGCGGTAGGGTTCAGAACCGCTTGTTCCGTGTCTTTCAGGGTCAAAAGACCCGTGAGTTTGCCATTGCCGTCCACGACCAGCAATTTCTCGATCCGCCGCGCCTTCATCAGACTCTTGGCTTCTTCCAGATCCGCCGGCTCGCGCAGCATCGCCAGGTTGTCCGAGGTCATCATCACCCGAATTGGCGTGTCATCGGACGTGGCAAAACGCATGTCCCGGTTGGTGACAATGCCAACTACGCGGCCTTTTTCGTCAACCACCGGAAAACCCGTGAAATTGTAACGCTGCACCAAGGCCTTGGCATCTGCCAATGTCTGATCCGGCCGAAGCGTGACAGGGTTGTATACGATGCCCGATTCGAACCGCTTGACCCGTCTTACTTCGCGCGCTTGTTCCTCGACGCCCAGATTCTTGTGAATCACGCCAATGCCGCCCGCCTGGGCCATGGCAATCGCCATTCGCGATTCGGTCACCGTGTCCATGGCGGAACTGAGCAGCGGAATATTCATGCTGATCTCGCGTGTCACGCGCGTTGCCGTATTGGCGGTGGATGGCAGCACGGAAGAAGCCGCCGGAACCAGAAGAACGTCGTCAAAGGTGAGAGCCTCACGAATCTGCATTTGCTAACCCCATGCAAAACCCCGTTTGGCGGTGACCCTATTGCATGGTTTCCGGGCAAGGGAAAGCCCCAGCTCACAGATCCGCGGAAATTGGGGTACAGAAAAAGGCGAGTCCTACGCGCATCATTTTTGACGGTAAGGTGCGAAAACGACGCAACACGCCCGAAACCTGCCGTTCGGCGCCTTTCTCTTTTCGTGCAAACCCATATGTTGCGCGTCAAACGTATGAATTCCAGAGGCAGGCCAGTCATGACCAGCGATCCACTTGTTGTCTTCACCCCATCTGGCAAACGCGGCCACTTCCCGGTCGGAACCCCGATCCTGACGGCTGCCCGACAGCTTGGTGTGGATCTCGACTCTGTCTGTGGCGGGCGCGGTATCTGCTCCAAATGTCAGATCACACCGTCTTATGGCGAATTTCCCAAGCATGGCGTGACGGTCAAAGAAGGCGCGCTCAGCGATTGGAACGCGGTCGAACAGCGCTATGATGATAAACGCGGTCTTAAGTCCGGACGCCGATTGGGGTGCCAGGCCACCGTTCAGGGAAACGTCGTGATCGATGTTCCTCCAGAAAGCCAGGTACATCGCCAGGTGGTACGCAAGGCAGCCACCGCACGCGCCATCGTCATGGACCCGGCGACCCATCTCTATTTCGTAGAGGTTGATGAGCCAGATATGCACGAGCCCACCGGCGATCTGGAACGACTGGAACGCGCACTCAAGGCGCAGTGGGGCGTCGATAAGGTTACCGCCGATCTTTCGCTCTTGTCCAAGCTGCAACCGGCCCTGCGCAAAGGAGGCTGGAAGGCCACTGTTGCGCTGCACAAGGGACACCGTGACACCGCTCACCAAATTCTGGAAATCTGGCCCGGATACTCCGAAGAACGTATCTATGGGCTTGCAATTGACCTTGGTTCAACGACGATTGCCGCCCATTTGACCGATCTTCGCAATGGCGAGGTCAAAGCGTCATCCGGGCTCATGAACCCGCAGATCCGTTTTGGCGAAGACCTGATGAGCCGGGTCAGCTATTCGATGATGAACCCCGGCGGCGACAGGGAAATGACAACTGCCGTACGTGACGCGATCAATGATATTACCAAAGCCATCGCCGAAGACGCCGGCATTTCGCCCGAATTGATCCTGGAAACGGTTTTCGTCTGCAACCCGGTGATGCACCATCTGCTGCTAGGCATCGACCCGGTCGAGCTTGGCCAAGCTCCCTTCGCGCTGGCGACATCCGAAAGCCTCTCCCTGCCAGCCCGCGAGATGGATCTGACCGCCATGAATCCACGTGCGCAGGTCTATGTGCTGCCCTGTATCGCTGGTCATGTTGGGGCGGATTGCGCGGCGGTGGCCCTCTCCGAAGAACCCGGCAAGTCCGACGACCTGGTTCTGATCGTCGATGTGGGAACCAACGCGGAAATTTTGCTTGGCAACAAGTCCCGGGTGCTGGCCTGCTCTTCACCCACCGGCCCTGCCTTTGAGGGCGCGCAGATCAGCTCCGGTCAACGCGCTGCTCCCGGCGCCATCGAACGGATCGAGATCAACGCCGAAACGAAAGAGCCGCGCTTCCGCGTTATCGGCTCTGACAAATGGTCGGACGAGGAAGGATTTGATGCCGAAATCGCCACGACCGGCATCACCGGCATTTGCGGTTCGGGCATCATCGAGGCAGTGGCCGAAATGCGCATGGCCGGCCTGCTGGACGAAAGCGGCCTGATCGGGTCGGCCGTACAGACCGGTACCACCCGCTGCGTTCCCGAAGGCCGGACGCATGCCTATCTGATCCACGACGCCAGCCCCGAGGGTGGTCCGCGCATAACCGTGACGCAGGGCGATATTCGGGCTATCCAGCTTGCCAAGTCGGCCCTCTATGCGGGCGCGCGCCTGCTGATGGATGAAATGAATGTCGACAAGGTTGACCGTGTCGTCCTGGCGGGTGCTTTTGGCGCGCATATCTCGACCAAACACGCCATGGTTCTGGGAATGATCCCCGACGCGCCGCTGGAAAAAGTAACAAGTGCAGGCAACGCCGCAGGCACGGGTGCTCGCATCGCGTTGTGCAATATCTCTTCAAGGGCCGAGATTGAACGCGTCGTGCGGGAGATCACCAAGGTTGAAACAGCGATCGAGCCGAAATTTCAGGAACATTTCGTCGCTGCAAACGCAATCCCGCACAAGACCGATCGGTTCCCGGAACTCAGCCAAGTTGTGACTTTGCCCGCACCGTCGTTCAACACCCATTCGAACAGTGATGCCGATGCATCGAGCGGGCGGCGCCGTCGGCGCCGGGGCTAGCCCCGGCCTTGGTCAAGTCCTTGCCATTCCGTTGGTCAACTTCTCTTTGCAGACATAAGGAGAAGCTGGTTGAGGCAATGGCGGGACTTGCGCGGCCAAGGCAGCGATGCACCAAATTTGCAGTCTTTTGTCCGGGGTTTTCAATTTGCTGGCGTCTTTAACCTTCGAGGCCATTTGACGGACCCCATGGGTCCCAAAACCTTTCCAGATCGGAATACAGTTACGTTGATCCCCATCACCCGCGTTGCCTACCGAACAAAAGCCGAGATTTGTGTTGGGCCGTGGGTCACTACAAAATAAACGTATTTGAATGTGATTTTTGTGTTAACTTCAGCTGAAACTGCCTTGTGACTTTGGTGTGATTTCACTCGCCATGAACCGACACAAACCGGCCCCATTCTAAAGGACTGAAAATGATCCGCTCCGGCATTGTAAACTTGATCCTTCTGGCAGCTTCGCTTGCGATTTTCGTCTCCGGCCCGTCATATGCCCAGGACCGGGATTGGAGCTATTCGGCCTCGATCTATCTGTTCACACCCGAAACCAACACCTCCACTGAAACGGCTTTCGGAACAGTGGACGCCACCCTGTCGTTCAGCGACGCGCTGGATAACTTGGATTTTGCATTCATGGGCGCATTCGGCGCATCCAACGGGCGTTGGAGTCTTCTTGCTGACTACATGCTGACCGACATCTCCTTCGGTACGGCAACTCCCGGAGGGGCGTTCGGAGAACTCAACACTTCCGTCAAAACCCAGGTCTTCAACGCCTATGCCGCCTATCGGGTCTACGAGGATAGCAACGTCTCACTCGATGCCGGTGCGGGATTTAGATGGTACAGCACTGATACCGTCTTCACTCTGACTCAGGGCGCACTTCCGGACCGAACAAATACCGTCGACGAAGACTGGTTCGATCCTTTGATCGCCATGCGCGCCCGGGTTCAGTTTTCCGACAGATGGTCGGGCACCGCGTTTCTTGATTATGGCGGTTTCCGTAGTGGCAGCGAAACCTGGCAGGTTTTACTGACGGCAGACTATGCCCTCAACGATCGATGGCTGCTCAGAGGCGGTTACCGCCATATCGAAGTAGATCACGAGGTCAACGGCGCAGACTATACCTTTGACCAATCCGGGCCGATTTTCGGTGCAACCTTTCTGTTCTGAAGCCTGAATTTCGTCACGGCCGAAATCCGCAAAAAATGCGCCGAACCCTCTGGACGCCGAAAACCGGTGTTGCTATACGGCGCGCACCGTTCCGGCGTAGCTCAGCGGTAGAGCAGTTGACTGTTAATCAATTGGTCGTAGGTTCGATCCCTACCGCCGGAGCCAATAATCAATAAGCTATCGAGAACGCGTTTTTTTCGAAGAAGTATCCAATTCACTTGTTTCGAACCATGCATTATATCCCGACATGTTTCCTGAACTGGTGAGCATGGGGAACCAGATCTCGGGCAAAAGCAGTTTCTACGATCCTGCCCCCAACGACGAATGCAATTCGATCGGAAATCGACAGCGCAGCATCGACCCGTTGTTCCACGAGAATCGTCGCGACACCTGTCGCTTTCAGACCAATAATCGTGTCACGGATCAGCGCAATCATCGAAGGCTGCAACCCTTCGGTCGGTTCATCGAGCAGCAGCACTTTTGGTTCAAGGCAAAGTGCCCGAGCGATGGCAAGCATCTGCTGTTCACCACCCGACAGCGTACGCGACACCTGCCCCATGCGTTCTCGGAGCCTCGGAAAGAGGTCCAGTACCTTTTCTCGCACCTGTGCGCTCCGATCTCGGGTCATCAATCCGATTTCAATATTCTCAGAGACGGTCAGGTTTCCGAACAGTCGACGCCCTTGCGGGACGTAACCGACGCCATGGCGTGGCACTTCATGGGCAGGAAGCGCCTCCAAGCGGGTGCCGTCAAGTTCCACTTTGCCAGCACTCGAACGTACCTGACCGATGATAGTCTTGAGTGAAGTAGACTTCCCGGCGCCATTCCTCCCCATCAAGCAAAGCACCTCACCAGAGGCAACCGCAAGCGACAAGCCATGCAGAACCTGAACCGCGCCGTAACCTGCGTCGATACCATCGAGTTTTAGCATTCACCCCCCTAGATAGGCAGCCTGAACCGCACTGTTCGCCCGGATCGACAGTGGTGACCCGGTCGCCAAGATCTGGCCAAAGTTTAGCACCGTGATGCGATCGGCCAGGTCCATGACCACGTCCATGTTATGCTCTATAAGAAGAACGGTGGCCTCAGGGACTATGCTTCGAACAATTGATTTGAAGATTTCGATCTCTCCTTGCGCCAATCCCTGTGTCGGTTCGTCGAGAATCAGAAGCTTTGGCTCCAAGCCAAGTCCCATTGCGATCTCCAGTAAGCGTTGATGGCCATAACTCAGCGTCCCAGAAATCTGATCGGCTCGATCCGCCAAACCCACCCGTTCCAGTGCGGACATTGCATCGTCGATTATGTGTTGAGAATGGCGACTCTGGACTGCAAGCGCTACGTTGTCAAAGGCACTCAGCGCGCCGTAGATCTGTGTGATCTGAAAGGTATAGGCGATGCCGGCCCGCACGCGGGCATGCGCAGGTAATCGTGTTATGTCATGGCCAGATAGATGGATCGATCCGGACTGCACCGGAATTCGGCCCGACAGCAAACTGACAAACGTTGTCTTGCCAGCGCCGTTCGGGCCGATGATCGCGTGAATTTCACCTTCAGAAACATCGAAATCCACCTTGTCCACTGCCTTCAATCCGCCGAAGTGCCGGGTAAGCTCTCGGGCTTCAAGAAGAGTTACGGCAACCATCTCATCCCCCGTTCACGCAGTGTGCCAAGTATGCCTCTTGGCGCAAATAGGATGAGGAGGACCAACACGGCCCCGGTCACGAATTGGTGAGCGTCGGTCAAAGAACTGGCATAGTCGACCAGATAAAACATCAGCAGTGCGCCGAGGAAAGGACCAATGACCGTACCCGCACCACCAAGAAGGACATAAAGAAGCGGCAAAATCGAATACTGTACAGAAACTAGGCTGGCACCCACATAACCGAACATCAATGCATATGCTGCGCCACTGACCCCTGCATAGACACCGGAAACCGTCAGTGCAAAAAGCTTGACCGCGAATGGGTTGTAACCGAGCATGCGGCTGCGCTCCTCGTTCTCGCGTATCGCCACCATAATCCGCCCGCGTGGCGAGCGGGCAAGCCAGAGATTGATCAAAAGCGCCACAGAAAACAACGCGAAAGCAACCAAATAGCGGGTGCCATCGTCGGAAAGGTCGAGAGCCCCGAGCATCCGAGTGGATTTTGGAACAACAATGCCCTCGTCCCCACGTGTATAGCTGCCGAGATACAGCACCGTCAGGTATCCCGCCTGTGCAAACATCAGGGTCACGATCATGAAGGCAACGCCTGCTGTGCGGAGCGCAAAAAGGCCTAAGGCAAAGGCCACGCTGCCGCCTGCGGCAAGTCCTGCGACAAGGCCTACTGTTGCACCTCCGTTCGCGTAATAGGCAAGAAGCCCCGCAGCATAAAGTCCTGCGCCAAAGAAAAGTGAATGGCCGAGGCTTAGAAGGCCGGTGTAGCCGAACGCAATATTATAACCCATCGCATAAATCGCCAGCACCATGATCCGAGCGATATTTGTGTGATGATACGCTGGCGCATAGAAATGGAACGCAAGCAATACAATGATAAGGCCGAAGTGGAGCCAGAGCGCACGATCGATTTTCATACGGCGCGCTTTCCATAAAGGCCCTGAGGCCGGAAAACAAGAATCAACGCGACGGCCAGCGTTGCGACTATTTTGGCCAACGTCGGGGCGAAGAACGTGGAAAGAACGCCGTCTGACAACCCAATGACGATAGCCGCAACCAGTGTGCCACGCAAACTTCCCAGACCACCAATGATTACGACGATGAACGACAAAAGAAGTGGATCACCCCCCATCAGGTAGTGAGCCTGCTGGATCGGAACGATCAGAACTGCGGCTATGGCGGCAAGCCCTGCCCCCATCGCGAATACTCCGGCATAGACCCTGTCAACATTTATCCCGAAAGCACGCGCAGTGTCCCGGTCTTCCTGTGTTGCCCGCATCACTAATCCGATGCGCGTATGTTTGAGGATCAGCCAGACCGCAAGCAACAGCATGATCGCTGCTGCGACAACCAACAGCTTATAGCCGGAGTAGCCGAACCAGGGCAGTTGGATGCGGAAGTTGATTGGTGCCGGAACCGGGCGCGCATCCGGACCGAAAAAACTCAAGGCCGCCTGCTGAAGAATGTACAAAAGTCCGATCGTTGCGACGATCGTGGCCTCGGGCTCATAATTCAACCTTTTCAAAACCAACACATCGGAAAGGGCCGCGATTGCGCCGACGATCAAAGGGCAGAAGACCAGCGCTACCGCAAAAGCAACCGCTGGTGGTCCCGGTATCCATTGAGTAGTGAACCACGCAAGCACTGCACCCAACATAAAAAATTCACCATGCGCGACGTTAACAACCCGCATGATGCCGAACACAAGCGACAACCCAACCGCCGTTAGCGCAAGGACGGCGGCAGTCACGAGGCCCTCCATCAGGGCAAGAAGCAGGAACGGTCCGAAATCCACTCATTATCCGGGAGGGGCTGGCGCCCCGCCCGCCCGAAGTCAGAAACTTAGTGTCGTATAGTCGACCTCGTCAGGATAGAACCCGTCTTCCATTGAGGTCTGGTGCACACGTATCAATTTGCCATTCTCAACCTTGGTGATGGATTGAAGCCCGAAGGCCTGGTGGGTTTTGCCATTGAACGTCTTTGGACCTTGCGGATGTTCTCGGCTTTCGGTGAAATCTGTCATCTCTTCGATAGCCTCGACGACCTTCTGCCGGTCCGCCGGTCCTTGGTATCCAGATGCTTCCATCGCCTGTCTGGCAACAAACAGGGTCTCCCATGTCGAAAACATGTGCGCGTAGGTCGCGACATCAGCCGAATCCGAAACCGAAGCACCATTATCGTCCACCCCAACCGCTTCGCGATAGAAGGTCTCATGATCCGACGCATCCGCCTGCTTATAGCGTGGGTGACCTTCCCAGAAATGCGAACCGTCGAGAAATTCGAGGCCGGGCGAGTTGATATCAACCGCCTCAAGCGAGTCGATGAAACCGAACAGCTGTGGCCGATCTCCCGAGCCATAAAACTCGCCCAGTTCTTTGACAAAGGTCAGAACGGCGGGGCCTACCATGACGTGATAGATGACGTCCGTATCCGAAGGTATCTGTGGGAAATAGCGAGTGAACGAGGTTTCGGTCGGCGGGATCGCAATATGCTTGATCACCTCGCCGCCCTGCTCTGCCACCGCTGCGGTGAAATAGTCGCGGTGATCGTGACCGAATGCAAAATCGGGGAAAATCATCGTGATCTTCTTGCCGAGGTTCGAGGTCACGAATGGCGCCATGCCCTGCACCTGGCTTTTCACGTCCGTTATGCCCGGTTGCATGGTCCAGCGATTCAGCATCCCGCTCGCAACGTGATGTCCTTCGGAACAGACAAGATACGGCACCTTCAATTCACCCGCTCGCGGGGCGGATCCGATGACCACATGGGAAAAGAGTGTACCCATCACCAGGTCACAGTTCGATTGGGTCGTCAGCTTTTCGACCACCTCGGCACCGCGCTTGGGGTCAGTGCCGTCGTCTTCGAATATGATCTCAACAGGTCGCCCGTTAATGCCACCTGAGTCATTGAGAACCTGAAGTGCAGCAGATGCCGTGCGCTCATACCAACGTCCGTAGGATGCCCCGATCCCGGTGCGATGAAGTTGGAACCCAAAGCGAATTGGCTCAGACGATTGTGCTTGCGCATAGCGCGCTGCAAGACCACCGGACAGAAGCGCGCCCGTGCCCGCAAGCCCTTTGACGAAAGATCGACGATTGAGATTTGAGAGGATTGGCTTGTTTGTCATCAAACACCTCCGCTGTTGTAACGACGCAATTTCATTGAATTCCTGACTGCGTCTTTTGTTTCCCCTTGGTCACGGAACACGGAGTCAGTGCGAAATGCAAACCCTTTCTCATCCCGCCGTTGGCGCGGAAAGCAACCACAACCCGAAGACCGTATAGCCCACCATCAATATCGTGACCGGCAAATGAGCCCAAAGACTCGGCCCGACGCCTGCCCGTTCACCCAACCGAAAGCCAAGGATCACTGCAAGTAGATGAGCCGCGAGGATAACCGAGAACTGGGCAGTCCAAATCGCCAGTACGCCCGTACGGGTCGACAGAAAGCCGAAAGAAACCCAATGATCTGAAAGTCCAAGCAGATGCCAGCCTTTTCCAAGCGGATCATTGATCGCGGCAATCAGATATTGCCCATCTGTCAGGAAAGCAACGAGATAGTGCGCGACATGATACCCTGCTGCAATTGGTAGAAACGCCAGCATCATTGGTCCGATTGCCTCCCGAAACTTTCCCCGTGGAAGACCCAAACGGACCGCGCCGAGTATGAGGGCCGTGCTTGTCCCCCAGAAAATGATAAGAGAGACAGAATTCACCTTCAAAACAGCTGAACGACCAGGAAACTCCAAGGGATTGATGTCGAGGCGGGCGAGCCACCAAAAGGTTTCGGACAGTCCATCGAAGCTTACCGAGGCGAGCACAAGAGTGACGAAGGCAATAGCTGAAGGTGCCAGCGGTTCGATCCGCAGAACCTGAGCACCGGGTGGTCCAGCCATGACCATGATACCACCGCTACGCACTTCGCCCCATAAGGGCGCGATTTTGGAAATAAACCCAAAATAGACCGACAGAAACTCACCTCGCCTCAACCATTCCTCTCCTTCTGCGACGGCGAGAACGAGAATGGCAACATAGTATATGACCGCGACCCGGGCGAGATGCGGTGGGTCCGCGGGGGCCAGTGACACGATCTCGAACCAGGCAAATCCCAGATAACCCAGCACGGCAGGCCAGTATCCAAGCCTGGAAAGACCAATTCTCTTCTTCCTGCCCAAAAGGTGGCGCAGCAATCGTACCGGGCCACTCCATGGTTCGATTTTACGCCACAGATCGCCGAACAGGACAGCCAAAAGCGTAAGCCCGACCCAGAGCATGGTCCACAGCATCAAAGGTAACAAGTTTTCTGCCGGGTCGTGTGTTCCCCAGACACCTGTCCCGATGAGGACAGCGAAAACTGCTGTACCAATCCAATTTAGTGCGGTGCGAGCGAGAAAAGCCGGACGGAAAAACAATTCGAAAGCAGGAAATTTCGGTGGCCGGGCAGCGAATGCGCTCAGGAGTGCCGTCAGCACTACGGCAATTGCGGCACCGACCATGTACCACCCGGTCGGCAGCGTCAGGATAACCATGCGCTCGGAGGCATGAGCATAGGCCATGCCGGGAAGTACCACGAGGAACACTGCAACCAAGCGTATCATTGAAGCCCCTTCGCGCGTGTTCGATGACACGGTACAATCAATTCTAATGGCAACAAGTGCCCCTTTTTGCCATGTTCCACTGTCTCAAGCAAAAAGCCGATCAAGGAAAACCGAGCTGATTTCCTTTGAAATCGCCCTTTCGCTCGCGATGAAGAAAGCCAAACCTTACTGTAGTCTCCAAGGGTGGCTCGCGACATCAGGCAATTGGACTCTGTTGCCAACGATTTCGTGCTTCCCAAGTTGATAGTTCTTCCCTCTGCTCAAAAGGTTCATTCCCTAGGTCATTCGCGGTATCGCGGTTTTTTGGCAAGAAATTGAGGTAGCCGAAACAGCGTTTTACATCGAACCGCGAATGCGGTCGCCACATACCTACCGACCCACGCTCAAGAGCCGCCGTTGTGCTGTCGACAAGATCGGTTTCTGCCGTCCTCCGTTTTTCTACGTAGTAACAATCGAACCGAAACGGAGGCCGTCAATCGGCGCTACTCGTTTTCGGGTCGATGATTGCCCTCCCGGCACTGCGATACGCGTCCGGCTCCTTCTGACCCACACACTTCCAAATCCGCGCTTTATGATGCCCTCGAACGGCAAAGTATCATTGCTGCTTGGGGGGCTGTTCAACCTAATTAGCCAACAGCCAACTATGATTCTTGGGCCCTGAATCTGACACCGAGGTCGCGAAAAGCTTTCTCATGCCAATCTAGGAATACTCACTTCCCTTCCGATTCGTTTTACGCAAAAGTGGCTAAGACTTGATAACGAAATAGTTACCACAGAAGAAAGCACGCAAAAGGGAGGAGAATTGCATGCGATTTCGACAGGCAGTTTTTGTAGCGCAGTTGGCGGTTGCGAGCGTTGCCCTTGCAACGTCCGTGTCGGCACAGGAAGGAAAACCGAATATTCTTGTGATCTGGGGGGACGATATCGGCCAGTCCAACATTTCGGCCTATACGTTTGGACTAATGGGGTATCAAACACCCAACATCGACCGGATTGCAGACGAAGGGATCATGTTCACCGACTATTATGCAGAACAATCCTGCACCGCTGGTCGAGCATCTTTTATCATGGGGCAATCGGTGTTTCGAACCGGCCTGTCCAAGGTCGGCTTGCCGGGAGCAGAAGAAGGCATGCAGACAGAGGATCCGACGATTGCCGCTTTGCTGAAGGCCGAGGGTTACGCAACCGGCCAATTCGGAAAGAACCACTTGGGCGACCGGGACGAGCACCTGCCAACCAACCACGGCTTCGATCAGTTCTTTGGCAATCTGTATCACCTGAACGCCGAGGAGGAACCTGAGAACGAAGACTATCCGCGTGATCTGGTTCTGCCGAACGGAGAGACTTTTCTGGATCGCTATGGCCCGCGCGGCGTAATCCGATCATCGGCTAACTATGGTGAGAGTGAGATCTCACAAACCATCGAAGATACCGGTGCACTGACCAAGAAGCGCATGGAAACTGTCGACGATGAAACCTCTGCTGCAGCTTTGGCGTTCATCGAAGAGAAGACAGCCGAAGGCACGCCATGGTTCGTTTGGTGGAACGGCACCCGAATGCACTTCCGCACGCATGTCAAAGACGAAAACCGCGGAATCTCTGGTCAGGATGAGTACGCCGACGGGATGGTCGAGCATGACATGCATATCGGCCTGTTCCTCGAAAA
The DNA here is from genome assembly GCF_059612845.1 of Ruegeria sp. YKSE079. Classification (NCBI taxonomy): domain Bacteria; kingdom Pseudomonadati; phylum Pseudomonadota; class Alphaproteobacteria; order Rhodobacterales; family Roseobacteraceae; genus Ruegeria; species Ruegeria sp. YKSE079. The sequence goes on from NZ_JBXWRJ010000005.1 coordinate 78,843, forward strand.
GTTAGACGAGCTTGGAATCGCGGACAACACCATCGTATTCTACTCCACAGACAATGGCCCGCACATGAACACTTGGCCCGACGCGGCGATGACACCTTTCTGGGGCGAAAAGAACACCCAATGGGAAGGCGGTTGGCGCGTTCCCGCAATGGTGCGCTGGCCAGGGAAGATCGAGCCGGGCTCGATCACGAACGAAATCGTTCACCACATGGATTGGCTCCCGACTTTCCTTGCAGTAGCCGGGAATGAAACGGTCAAGGACGATTTGCTAGAGGGAGTTACCGTCGACGCGATGGCGGGGCGCGAGTACCGTGTGCATTTGGACGGCTACAACATCCTGCCGCTACTGACGGGCGAAACAGACCAAAGTCCGCGCAAGGAGGTGTTCTATTTCACCGATGATGGTGATCTGGCGGCGCTACGGTTTTCCGACTGGAAGATCACGTTCCTAGAACAAACCGCGTGGGCGACTTTCCGGGCATGGATGGAGCCATTAACCCCCCTGCGCGTACCACTGATCACGAACCTGCGTCGCGATCCGTACGAGAGAGCCTATCGCACATCGAACACCTATTATGATTGGGTTCTGGATCGTGCATACCTGCTGGTGCCCGCACAGCAATACGTCGGACAATTCCTAGCAACATTCCAGGAATATCCACCCCGCCAGGAAGCAGCATCTTTCAGCCTCGACAAGGTTATGGAAACGCTGCAGGATCCCGGATCACGATAGGATGGTTAGACCGCCCGGCCCATGCCGGGCGGCTCTTCGTTTTCAGTAAAAGCCAGCGACAGATCCGGTCTCCAACCAATTTTGTGGGGCATCAACAAGCCGGATTGGATCAAACATTAGCCGCGAGGATCATGGATATGCGATTGCAGAAGATGTTGCCTCTATTTGCCGCATGCGCCGCAGCAACATCGCTTGCCGCACAGGAGAAGCCGCGACTGGTCCTGCAGATCACGGTGGACCAGTTGCGCGGCGATCTGATCGACCGATTTGGTTCGGGTTTCGGATCGGGCGGTTTTACCTACCTTCTTGAAAACGGCGCAGTGTTTGCCAACGCCCATCACGACCATGCAAACACCGAGACGATTGTCGGACACACAACACTCGCGACCGGCACCACCCCGTCGATTCACGGCATGGTAGCGAATCTTTGGTTTGACCGAGTGTCGGGAACGCAATTCTACAATGTACAGGATCCCGACTACCCGCTGATCGGCGCGCGAGGAGTGGATGAGAGTGCCGAGATCGATCCGACACAAAGGGCGGCGACCACGGATGGCCGATCCCCTCGTGCCATTCTGACATCGACCATTTCCGATGAAATCGCCCTTCACTTCGGGCCTGAGGCAAAGGTTTTTGGCGTGTCGGTCAAGGATCGCGGGGCGATTTCCATGGCAGGTCACGCGGGCCAGGCTTTCTGGTTCTCGAAAAGCGAAGGACGTTTCGTAACCAGCACGTTCTATCGCGACAACTACCCGGATTGGGTTCATGAGTGGGAACATCAAGATCTCGTTCAAAGCTATGCTGGACAAAGCTGGACCTTGCAGGGTGACCCTGAAAGTTATGCCTTTGGTTACAGGGACGATCAGTTGTGGGAAACTGATTTTCCTGGTTTTGGCCGCACGTTCCCGCATGACTGGGGCTCAGCAGATGACAAGTATTTCACGACACGCCTGACACTCAGCCCGGCCGGGGACGAGATTACCGCAGATTTTGCAAAGGCCTTGCTGATTGGCGAGGGATTGGGGCAGGATGATGTGCCCGATTACCTGGCGGTCAGCTTTTCATCGACTGATTATGTGGGGCACATATTTGGCCCGTCGAGCTTGGAAGCAGAGGACAATCTGCGCCGCTTGGACGGCACGCTGTCCGACCTGCTGGCTTTCGTCGATGAGCACGTCGAGCTGGATAAGACGCTCGTCATTTTGTCTGCCGATCACGGTGCACCAGAACATCCAGGATATCTTGAAACGCTGGGTATTGAAGCGGGAACATTCGATTTCGAACGCGTCGACACGGAACCGGGTTTCGTTCGCCTCTCTGCGGATTTCGGGGAAAGCCGCCCGTTGATCCGCAACTTCTCGAACCCATATCTGTACCTTGACCATCAGGAAATCGAGGCGCGCGGACTGGATCGCGCCGAAGTAGCGCGCGCGGTAGCCGAAGAACTCGACCGTCTGGACGGCATCGCCCATGCAATTGCCAGCGACGACCTTCGAACCGGCGCGGTTGCCCCGGGGAAAATCACCAATGCCGTGCTTGCCAATTTCCACCCGGAACGATCGGGGGACATCTATGTTGTGTTTGAACCGCATTGGTTTATCGCCGATTTTGACGGTCTTACCGTTGCTTCGGCACATGGCTCGCCTTGGACTTACGACACTCACGTTCCCATCATCCTTGCCGGTCCGTACATCTCGCCAGGGCGTTTCTTGCATCGCGTCTCAACCGTCGACGTAGCTGCCACCATCGCGACTTATCTTGGCACAAAAATGCCATCCGGTTCGGTGGGGGAACCATTGTTCGAGTTTTTGCGGTGAAGTTCACGGCCCTGCCAGATGTGCAAACAACTCGCGGCTCGATCTTATGGTTGGGGCAATTCTTGGCGATGGTATACCTGCTTACGCAACCTGCAGCTTCGGAACCTGACTATGTGGGATCAGACGAATGCACCGATTGCCATACAGAGTCTGCCGCCGCATGGAAGGGATCTCATCACGCCAGAGCCTGGACGACCGCCACACCAGAAAACGTACTGGCGGATTTCAATGAAACCGAATTCACACTGGACGGGATGACAGCACGGTTTCGCGTGACGCCAGACGGTCGCTATAATGTGTCGGTCCGAGAGTTAGACGGGAGCACGACTGACTACGCGATCCATTCGGTTGTCGGGGTTGAACCGCTGCAGCAATATCTAATCGAAACCGAAAAGGGACGGCTGCAAAGCTTTGACGTGGTTTGGGACACGGAAAAGGGCGGTTGGTTTCATCTTTATCCGGAGCAGAGTTTTGGACCCGACGATGGGCTGCACTGGACAGGACCTTACAAAACATGGAACAGCCGCTGCGCTGCCTGCCATGCAACCGGATATAACGCGAATTATGATTTACCGAGCCGCAGCTTTGCGTCTTCACAAATCGAAATCGGCGTCGGGTGTGAGGCTTGCCATGGGCCGGGATCAAGCCACGTGGATTGGGCCAGCAAGCCAGAGACGATGCGAGAGCCCCCTCCTCTGGCTTACGGATTCCCGGTAGATCTGTCTGATCGTCGTCAAATGATACAGCAATGCGCCGGATGCCATTCTCGTCGCGAGGCCCATTTTGACGGTAATCCGGTTCCGGGAACGCCTTATGACGATGCCTATGGCCTGTCATTGTTGCGTGAAGGTCTCTACCACGCAGACGGTCAGATTCAGGGCGAGGTCTATGTCTATGGCTCTTTTCTTCAATCCAAGATGTATGCCAAGGGCGTGGCATGTGGTGATTGCCATTTGCCGCATGAGGCCAAATTAATTGCCGAAGAGAACGGTATCTGTACAACGTGTCACAGCCTGGCAGGAAATCCGGATTATCCAAGCCTTCCTTTACTGGATTTCGACTCCTCTGATCACACTCACCACCCCAAAGGATCATCGGGCGCACAGTGCAAAAACTGCCATATGGTCAAACGTGTCTATATGGGCAACGATTGGCGCGCCGATCATTCATTTCGCATTCCGCGCCCCGACCTTTCGAAAAGAACAGGTGCACCCGATGCCTGCACCACATGCCACACCGATGAGACATCGGATTGGGCCGCCTCCAAACTTGAGGAGTGGTTCCCGGACAGCGACAAGCGCGGCCCTCATTATGGAGAGGTGATCGCCCGAGGTCGAAACGATCCTGTGACCGCTGCGACCGACCTGCGCGATCTGGCGCTGAATGACGAGATGCCAGGGTTGGTTCGGGCAACAGCGCTTTATCTACTGGAGCAGACGCAAGACCCTGAAGAGGCCGAATCGCTGGTCAAGTTGATCCAGGATCCCGACCCGGTGGTGCGTAGCGCAGCAGTTGGCCTGCAAAGGATTGCATCAGCGATCGACCGCGTGCAGCGCACAATAGGTGCGTTGGCTGATCCGTCGCGTTCCGTACGTATGGCTGCGGCCAAGGCGATGCTACAGGCGCCGATAGCCCGATTGCCGTCGCAAGACGCCAAAAACATGCGCCGCGCGTTCGATGAGTGGCAGAGCGCGATGGCAAGCAGGCTGGATTTTCCCGAAACGCATTTGCAACTAGGTGGAACCGCCCTTGTGATGCGGAACCTGCCCGCCGCAGCAAACGCCTTTACCGAAGCTGCACGGCTTGACCCCCAACTCATAGACGCCTGGATCATGCAGGCACGCTTGGAACTGGCACTGGGGGATGTAGCAGCAGCAACTAGTGTGTTGGCCCGAGCGCTGAGGTATAATCCCGGATCACTTTCGCTGCAACTGATGCATTCCCAACTCACTCAAGACCAACTGGATCTTTTGCCGCCCCCTCAAGAATAATAGCCATCGGCCACAGGGGCGATCCAACTAATTTTGTTCATTGAACTACAATCTTTCCGGCAACCCAGGTGCGGTCCCAACTTCTGCAAACTTCGCATTCATCAGAGGTGCTGCATTACCCTTTCTCGTCGTCGAAATGGCAGGTGCGAATTCTCTACCCGGTTGTCTAGACAGCGACCACACGCCGGCAGTCCATCACGCCCCAGATTGCGAAGCGCAGTAGCCGTTCGGTCAGAGCGCTATGGCACGGTTGAAGGGCCTTCTGTTATTCTGCTTAAGCAGCGCAACGCCCTGGCATGAGTCCGTCGAGTCGCGTGATCTTGTGAGCTATCTCCTGAAATTCGGACACTGAAGTAAGCTATGATTAGTTGTCACTGGTCTTCCACGAAGAGGAGATCAGAGATGTCGAAACGGAAGAACCTCTCGCCCGAGTTCAAGGCGAAAGTCGCGCTCGCGACTTTTTCGCGTTCGCCACGCCCATCCCGCCAAACTTGACTTTGTATTTGTAAAACGTCGCATCGCTGATCCTGTATTTACGGCACAGCTCCTGAGCTTTGACCCCAGCCTCGTATCCCTTAATTATTCCAATGATCAGTTCGTCGCTAAATCTGCATTTCACAGTCCATCCTTTGCTTGGACGGATTGCAACACCCCGGTGGCCTGATTTCAGGGGGCTAGGTCACTGCGCACCTCGTCACTGCGCGGGCATTTCGTCGGCTTGACGAACCTACGGGGCAGAAACAACCATCTTTTGGACACGTCAGCTGAGTGATCAGACACAACCGCCAAAATCACAAAGATACTCAGCATACGATCCCTCTGTAGCTCGACAAAATACAAACGATAGCCAAACCGGCTTAAAATTGGCATTGTTGCGATGACATGCAAAATCTCAATAAATTTGCGAGATCAATTTGGTGTCGAGGGTCTTCATGCGTTGGTTGATGATACTTGCACTACTAATTTCAACCGAACCGGTTTGGGCACAGGAACGCCGTGCCCTGATAATCGGGAACAACGATTATGAAGAAGTCGAAAAGCTGGATAAGGCAGTTGCCGACGCGCTGTCACTGTCCCAGACGCTTGATGTTCTCGGGTTTGACACTCATTTAGCCACCGATTTGGGGCGGCGCGGGATGAACCGCCAAATCTCGCAGTTCACGTCTCGATTGAATCCGGGTGACATTGCGCTTTTGTTCTTTGCCGGGCACGGCGTCGAGATCGACGGTGAGAACTATTTGTTACCGACCGACATCATTGTTCCCTCAAACGGAGAAAGCGATTTCGTCAGATCCGAGGCGATTGCCCTATCGGATCTGCTGGATCGTATTCGCACCACGGGCGCACGCGCCTCCATCGCGATTATCGACGCTTGCCGAAACAACCCGTTTGAGGCGACAAATGGCAGAAGCATTGGAAAAACAAGAGGCTTGGGACGGATCATTGCGCCACAAGGCACATTCGTCATCTTCTCTGCCGGTGCAGGCCAACTGGCGCTGGACCGGCTTGACGACGATGACACTGCAGAAAACTCGGTTTTCACGCGGGCGCTGCTGCCGCTCATCTCACAGCCGGGGCTGGAGATTCGCGCTTTGATGTCGGATCTTAGGGTCAGCGTCCGTGATCTCGCCAGCACAGTGCAGCACCGACAGATACCCGCGTATTATGATGAACTGATCGGTGAGTTCTACTTTGCGATTGCACCTCGAAAGCAGTCGGAAGGGGGGGCGGATTTCAAGAATTCTAACGACATTCGGCTTGATCTGGAACTGACCCGCTCTATCGGAACCGTCCAAGCCTATGACGCATTTCTAGAAAAATACTCAGATCGATCCGACGCGTTCGCCTTTCAGGTTGCGTTGAAGTTGAGGGATTCGCTGGAAGATAGTGGTCCCGACAAAACGGTCGCGGCTCATTCACCACAAAGAAAGGAAACTGAGATCGAGGTCCTGATTGAACAAAGCCAGGTAGAACTCAATAGACTAGGATGCTCAGTAGGGTCACCGGACGGCATCGCAGGACCCAGAACCAAAACGGGCTTTCGGGCATATTTAACTGCCACCGGTTCTTCTCTAAAACCAAGTGATCTCGGCAGTAAAAAAGCCCTTAAGGAACTGGCGGGCAAACCGGGGCCGGTTTGTGTTGCTATTCCAACTCCAGAACGCAAATCGATTGCCCCTACTCTGGCCGGGACATGGTCGTTTTCCGCAACCTGCGCGGCTTTTCTGAAAGTCACTGGATCAGCCAGCTATACTCAAGCAGGGCCAAACTTCTTTCGTGGGCAGATTTCGGATTCCCTTGGACAGACTGGATCGGCCGAAGTGTATCTGTCAGGACAGGATATCAGTGGGAAAAGTTTCTTTCCGGGCAAAACAAATGTCTTTTCCGGGCGTTTAGCACCCGATGGAAACAGCTACACAACCGTTGGCACGTCTACCTGCAATGTTCAGGCGAGAAGGCTTCAGTAGCGACTCCCGGCGTCAATTGAGCCGGTATTCCCCGACAATGTTTCGCCACTCTCCGGATGACAACATCTTGCGATGTGTAAAGCGGACAGAATGGAGCGGCCCTTCAATCTCGCGTTGCCAGAACTCGATGAAACCGAACAGTTTTGGATGATCGGGCGCAAGATCATAGTCCTGCCACACAAAGGTGTTCAGGACATGGATATAGTCAGGCATGTGATAGAAGATTTCAGCCGTTGTCAGGCCGTAGCCTTTAAGCATCAATTCAGTTTCGTTTTTTCCCATACAGACCTCCGGTAAAAAACCTCGGTCACAATATGATAACACAAACTCCTTCAAACGCTCATAAAAACAATGTGTTAACATTACGACATCGAGAGTTTTCAGCCGCAGATGCTGTTTGCTTGCACCCTATATGCAGGTTCTGATAAGATGCAGCCACAAGATATAGACCCTTCACAAGGAACGGGCAGTTTACGTGAGCGATACGCCAGAAACCCCTGAAAACACCGACGAAAATCCCCCTCAACGCCCAGCGTATGATGGCCCGACGGTTTCCATCGAATCCGAGATGCGCAATTCGTATCTCGACTATGCGATGTCGGTCATAGTAAGCCGCGCGATCCCAGATCTGCGCGACGGACTGAAACCTGTACATCGCCGCATCCTTTATGCGATGCACGAGACTGGAAATACCCATGACAAGTCATATCGCAAATCGGCCCGACCGGTTGGTGACGTTATGGGTAAGTACCACCCGCATGGTGACAGCGCCATCTATGATGCTCTGGTACGGATGGCTCAGGATTTCTCGATGTCGCTGCCTTTGCTTGATGGCCAGGGCAACTTTGGCTCGATGGATGGCGACAACCCCGCGGCTATGCGTTACACAGAAGTCCGGATGGACAAACCCGCGAGCGCCTTGCTGGCGGACATCGAAAAAGAAACAGTCGATTTTCAGGACAACTACGACGGCAAGGACCGTGAACCGACTGTTTTGCCGGCCCGATTCCCGAACATGCTGGTCAACGGCGCTGGCGGTATCGCCGTCGGCATGGCAACCAACATTCCTCCGCACAATCTGGGTGAAGTGGTTGATGCCACTCTGGCACTGATCGATGACCCGGATCTGACAAGCGAGCAACTGATCCAATACGTGCCCGGCCCCGACTTTCCGACAGGTGGTTTGATGCTGGGTCGCTCGGGGGCTCGCAAAGCCTATCTGGAAGGGCGCGGCAGCGTCATTATCCGCGCCAAGACGCGGGTCGAAGAACTGCGCAAAGACCGCTATGCCATTATTGTGGACGAAATTCCCTATCAGGTGAACAAGGCCGCGATGATCGAAAAAGTCGCCGAAGCAGTTCGCGAAAAGCGGATTGAAGGAGTCGCCCATGTTCAGGACGAATCCGACCGCAATGGCGTGCGCGTTGTGGTCGAGTTGAAACGCGACGCCACACCCGAGGTCGTTCTGAACCAACTCTACCGCTTTACACCAATGCAGACCTCCTTCGGCTGCAACATGCTGGCGCTGAATGGCGGTCGGCCCGAGCAACTGACTCTGCGCCGGTTTCTAACATGCTTCATTGATTTCCGTGAAGACGTGGTGGCGCGTCGTACTGCTTACGACTTGCGAAAAGCGCGCGAACGCAGCCATATTCTGTGCGGATTGGCTGTCGCCGTTTCCAACGTGGACGAGGTCGTCGCGACAATTCGAAGCTCTGCCGACGCTTCTGAAGCGCGCGAAAAGCTGATGACGCGCCGCTGGCCGGCCTCAGACATCGCAAGCTACATTCGGCTGATTGATGACCCGACCCACACCATGAACGAGGACGGGACCTATAACCTGTCCGAAGCACAGGCCCGCGCAATTCTCGACCTGCGTCTGCAACGCCTAACCCAACTTGGCGTCAAGGAAGTCACGGACGAACTGGAAAACCTGGCCGCCAAGATCAAAGAATTCCTGGAAATTCTCGGCTCGCGCGAGCGTATCATGGAAATCATCGCAGACGAACTTCGCGAAGTGCGCGAGAATTTTGCCGTGCCGCGCCGTACCGAGATAGTCGACTGGTCCGGAGACATGGAAGACGAGGACCTAATCGAACGTGAAGACATGGTCGTCACTGTGACCTCGGGCGGCTACATCAAGCGCACCCCATTGGCCGATTTCCGTGCTCAAAAGCGTGGCGGCAAGGGGCTGTCAGGGATGCAGACCAAGGAAGAGGATGTGGTCACCACCCTTTTTGTGGCTAATACACATACACAACTATTGTTCTTCACTACCGACGGAATGGTCTACAAGCTCAAGACTTGGCGCTTGCCTCAGTCAGGACGCACCGGCAAGGGTAAGGCCATCGTCAATATCTTGCCGATCCCGACCGGTGTTTCCATTGCGGCAATCATGCCGGTCGATGTGCCGGATGAGGAATGGGAAAACCTCCAGATCATTTTCGCCACCAGCGCGGGCGATGTTCGCCGCAACCGGTTGTCGGACTTCACCAATGTCCGGCGGAACGGAAAGATTGCGATGAAATTGCCCGAAAGCGTCGAACTGGTAAATGCACGCATCTGTTCTGAAGACGAGGACGTAATGCTGGTCACCAATTCCGGTCGCGCGATCCGCTTCCGCACCACTGACGTGCGGGTCTTCAATTCACGCGAATCCACTGGTGTTCGGGGAATCAAACTGACTAACGGAGATCGCGTTGTTTCAATGTCGGTTATTCGGCATTTCGAAGCCGGTCCCGATGAACGAGCCGCATATCTAAAAATGCGCCGCTTAATGGCTGGTGTAACAGAAGACACCGAGAATGACGAGGACGAAGGCAACGCGGACAGCGTGCTGCCGCAAGAACGGTACGCCGAGATGTCCGCCGCCGAAAACTTGATCCTGACCATCACGACAGGCGGGGCGGGCAAGCTCAGTTCCAGCCACGACTACCCAGTCCGGGGACGTGGCGGCATGGGAGTCGCGGCAATGGACAAAGCCATGCGAGGCGGCGATTTGGTTGCCTCTTTCCCGGTTGAGATCGACGATCAGATCATGCTGGCGACATCTAGGGGCCAATCGATCCGTGTTCCGGTTGATGGCATTTCCTTCCGGTCACGCAGCGCAGGTGGCGTGCGCGTATTCAACACAGGAAAAGGTGAAGAAGTCGTCAGTGTCGCCTGGATTGCAGATCAGGGCGACGAGGACGAAGCGGACACCGGAAGTTGACCACCAAAGAGCGGCAGACATGCCGCTCTTTTCCCGAGGGCACAATGAACCACTTAACCTTTCTAATGGGCACTATTTTCGTTCTTGCCGCATCGCCCCTGATGGCCGACGAATTGCTTGGAGAAGAGTTGATCGACGCAATCAGCGGTCAGCACTTTGACTGCATGATGGGTTTAACGCCACTTGAATGGATTGTTCAAGACATCGAAACGGACTCCAAAACAATTCCGTATTCAGCCATTGTACGCGGCAAGATAGTCAATGCAGAGTACGAGATCAACGCAGATGGGCGACTGACATCTGATGGATATGGCGATGAGCGTTGGGTTACCAGAACAGACGATGGAAAACTGAGCATTGCCCGTTCGGATGGGCGCGTCATGGACTGTGTGGCACGCTGAAACGGAATACATTGTATCAAAAAGTCAACTCCATCATTTCCGGTCGACAATTTTACTTCACGGAAATGCCCTCATAGACCATAAAGCTCTGAGAACTTTGCTTCCAGATATCCCAACAATGGTTCCGGCCCCGGCTTTTGGCCACTGGCATGTTCAATGATTTCCCGTGGCGCATAAAGACCGCCGTGACGTTGCAAATTGTCTCGCAGCCAACCGGTTGCGCCACTGGTATCGCCTTGTTCCAGTTGGGTGTCCAACTCGGGCACTGCACTTCTCAAAGCCTCATGAAGGCATCCGGCATATACGTTGCCCAAAGAATAGGTTGGGAAATACCCGAACAGGCCGACTGACCAATGGACATCCTGCAAACATCCATTCGAGGGTTTATCGACGGCAAATCCGAAATCCGCCTTGAACCGATCATTCCAAGCGGCTTCCAGATCAGCCACATGCAGATCCCCTCGCATCAACGCGCGCTCTAGGTCAAATCGCATCATGATATGCAGGTTATACTGAACCTCATCGGCTTCAGTGCGAATATACCCGTTGTGGACCCGGTTTACGGCCGCATAGAATTCATCTGCAGAACCAATGCCAAAATCGCCAAATACTTTGGTCATCTGTGGAAACAACCAACCAGTGAAGGCGCGACTGCGGCCGAGTTGATTTTCATAAATCCGACTCTGACTTTCATGCACCCCCATTGAAACGCCGCGTCCCAGTGGTGTTAACGCATAAGAGTCGTCGATCCCTTGTTCATATGCGGCGTGACCAACCTCGTGAATGGTGGAATAGAAACAGTTGAACGGGTCGGTTACAGATGTGCGGGTCGTTATCCGAACGTCCGATCCGCTTCCGGAACTGAAAGGGTGCACTGCCTTGTCAACACGGCCACGACTGAGGTCATAGCCAAAGGCTACCGCTAGTTTCTGCGACATTTCCATCTGCTTCTGCTCGTCAAATTTTCCGGAAACGCCCGTGGGCATTGGCTGAGCCAACACCGTCGCCCGCAAGGCGACGAGTCTGGGCCGCATCGCATCAAAAGTCTCGGCGATCTGACCACTTGTCGTGTAGGGTTCATAATCCTCGATCAGCGCGTCGTACACGTCGTTACCCTGCGCAAGGGCTGCGCCTTCTTCACGTTTTAACGAAACGACTTCTTCCAGCACCGGGATGAACGCTGCAACATCTTCGTCTGCGCGCGCCTGAGCCCATTTCCCCTGAGCCTGAGACGTCACGCGTGCAATCGCCTTGGCCAGATCGGCAGGCACCTTGCCGGCGCGGTCAAATGCGCGACGGATTTCACGTAATTGCGCGGCGCTGACGTCGCAGGTCGCTTCAGCCCGTTCCAGCCAGTCACCAACCCGCGGATCAGAACGACGGGCATGAAGAACCGCCTCGATCGCCGCCATTTCTTCTCCCCGTTGAACCGCGGCTCCACGCGGCATCATCGTCTCCTGATCCCAGCCCAGCCGTCCGGCGATCTGACCCAGGGCCGAAGTTTCCCGCTCAAACGCCATCAATTCATCATAGGCAGTCATGCTGGTCAGGCTCCACGAAGTGAGGTTGCAATGGGATAGGCGGACAAAAAACGGGCTTTCAGGATGAGTGCCCAGACGATCACGGCCAAAAGCTGATGTAAAATCGCGATCTGCCATGGGGCGCCATAAAGAACCGTGACAATTCCCAAGACAACCTGAAACGAAAGGGCCGCAAAGGTCGCGTTGAAGGCAAACCTCGTGTTGGGATGAGCGCTCGACCTCCCTTGCAGCCAAACGAACAGGGCAAACACCCAAAGAAGATACCCTGCACAGCGATGAATGAACTGAACCAGCCCGGGACTTTCGAAAAAGTTTCGCCACACGGGTTCCAGCACAGTGGCATCAGGCGGCAAAACTTGCCCCCCAATCAGAGGCCAGTCTGTAAAGGATCGACCTGCGTCGATACCAGCCACAAGCGCACCGATCAGGATTTGCAAAAATGCGAAATGAATCAACCCTGTGGACAGAGAAAACAGTTTTGCCTCTTTGACCCGACGCGCTTGCATCAAGTCGCGCTCCGTTCGCCCGAGCATATAAACGTACCACGCCAGGAAACCCAGAATGACAAATGCCAACCCCAAGTGGGTGGCAAGTCGATAGCTGTCTACCGATGTCATCCCCTCGCCCTGCGTCACGCCCGACGCCACCATCCACCAACCGACCGCGCCTTGTATTCCGCCGAGGATGCCCGGCAGCAGCAACCGACCAGCCCAGCCTGTTGGGACCTTTCGTGCCATCAGAAAGCCGAGGAACCCCATGGCCCAAACAAGACCTATAGCACGGCCCAATTGCCGGTGTCCCCATTCCCACCAATAGATCGACTTGAAATCTTCCAGATCCATCCACTGGTTCTGAATCCGCCACTGATCAATCTGCTGGTATTTCTGGAATTCAGATTGCCATTCGGCTTCGCTCAAAGGTGGTACCGCCCCAGTCAGAGGACGCCATTCGGTAATCGAAAGCCCGCTGTCAGTCAGGCGCGTCAGACCGCCAACCACGATCGTGGCGACGACCATGGCAAACAGCACCATAAGCCACAAACGGATAGCACGCCGCGCACCACCTTGGTCGCGATCAATCACGCCGGGCTTGAGGGCCGCCTGCTTTTTGTCACCCGAAACTTCCTCAAAGATGCTGCGCTTACCGCTCATTCCATCCTCTTGTTCTGAATTTCAACGCAAGCTAGGGCCGTCTGTCGCATTGGTCCAGTGTCAGCTATTTTCTTTCCACCGGACCATCTGACGCATGATCCCGTGTAGCATCTGCACATCCGCCCGCGTCATCCGCATCCGTGACCAAAGATTGCGCAGGTTGACTTTCATACCCTCAGCCTTTTCCGGGGGATAAAAAAAACCGGCCTCATCAAGCCGTTCTTCATAGTGTTCGACCAGTTTTTCGACCTCTATCCCGGTCGCCCAGTCGCCCTTGCCCAGATCGGTTGCCTCGTGCACGACTTCTCCGCTTTGGCGCATCCACTCGTATGCAACCAACAAGACGCATTGCCCCAGATTAAGAGAGGCATATTCCGGATTTACCGGAACGGAAATAATTGCGTTCGCCTTTGCTATATCTTCGTTTTCCAGCCCCGCCCGCTCTGGGCCGAATAACACCGCGACCTGCTCTCCGGCCGCAACTTTCTCAGCCGCAATCTGCATCGCACGCTCAGGGCTGTAGACTGGTTTCGTCAACCCACGCTGGCGGGCGGTTGTCGCGAAGACAAAAGATCGATCGGACAGCGCGATTGACAGATCCTCGAATAGCTGCGCTTCGTCCAACAAGCGTCCTGCCCCGCTGGACATGGCCACCGCCTTTGGATTCGGCCAACCGTCGCGCGGGGCAACGATCCGCATTCGATCCAGCCCGAAGTTCCACATGGCTCTGGCAGCTGCACCGATATTTTCGCCCATTTGCGGGCGCACGAGAACAAATGAAGGCTGTGATCTGTCGCTGGGCATCTGATACTCCGAAAGTCCACACCGCTCTAATGCTCCTGAATTCGCAGGGCAAGGCGTGGCCTCTCTTCCGTCGTGGAAAACAGATCTATTCATCCATAAAAGTTTGCTTCCCTCGCGCAATCCGCTAAACCGCGCAAAAGCCCCAGCCAAGGACGCAGCGATGGACACCCCCGAGCAGCCGCAAATCTATCTGATCACTCCGCCGTCAATCGAGTTGCGCGGTTTTCCTGATACGCTTGCGCGGGTTCTGGACGGTGTGGAAGTCGCGTGCATCCGACTGGCTCTCGCAGGAAAAGATGAAGACCAGATTGCCCGAGCGGCTGACGCTTGCCGTGAAGTCGCGCATGCGCGCGACGTCGCTTTGGTGATTTCGAACCATGTCCTGTTGGCGCAAAGACTGGGGTTAGACGGCGTTCATCTGGACGACGCCGCCCGCTCAATCCGCAGCGCCCGCAAAGAACTCGGCACCGATGCCATCGTGGGAAGTTTTTGCGGAACTTCACGTCACGACGGCATGACTGCGGGTGAATCCGGGGCTGACTATGTGGCTTTTGGCCCTGTCGGACAGTCGTCTTTGGGCGACGGTTCTGTTGCCGAACCGGGTCTGTTCGAATGGTGGTCCCAGATGATCGAGGTGCCGGTGGTGGCCGAAGGCGGTTTGACCGAAGACACCGTGCGTGCACTGACCCCGCACACAGATTTTTTCGGCATTGGTGATGAAATCTGGTCAAATAACGATCCGCTGGCCAAGCTTCAGTCTCTGTTCGATGCAATGGTGTGAGCGGTAACCTTCCTGCTTGCACGACGGCTTTCCATGCGGCATGACAGCCAAATGAGTCAGAAAACCGACATTCTTTGCATCGGCTCGGTCCTGTGGGACGTGATAGGTCGATCCGCTAGCCATATGCGGCAAGGTTCAGATGTGCCTGGCAGGATCTCTCGCTTGCCCGGTGGGGTGGCAATGAATATTGCTATGACCTTGGTGCGGTTCGGAATGGCGCCCACATTGTTGACTGCTATTGGTCGCGACCCGGAAGGCGATGAACTGGCTCTGTCTTGCGCAAAGCTTGGGATGATTACAGACCACATATATCGTTCCGAAGACTTGCCTACCGATCGATATATGGCCGTCGAAGGCGCAAATGGTTTGATTGCAGCCATTGCGGATGCGCATTCGCTCGAGGCAGCTGGCGCCAAAATTCTGCATCCACTCATTTACGGCCCTTTGGGGACCGAAAACGCGCCATTCGACGGTTTGGTTGCGCTTGACGGAAACCTGACGCTTGCTTTGCTGGAAGAAATCGCAAAAAGCGCGGCTTTTTCCCACGCGGACCTGCGCGTTGCCCCCGCCTCACCCGGCAAGGCTGAAAGGTTGCTGCCATTCCTAAAGAACGGGCGCGCGACGCTATATGTCAATCTCGAAGAAGCGGGCCTGCTGTGCCAACAGGAATTTACAGATTCCGAAAGTGCCGCCCACTGCCTGGTTGAACGGGGTGCGCTGCGCGCCCTGGTGACCGACGGTGGTAGTTCTGCCACGGTGGCAAGCACAGAGAGCATTCTCACGCAAACACCACCGCCAGTACTTGTCACACGGGTAACAGGTGCAGGCGATACGTTCATGGCAGCACATATCGCTGCCGAAGCCACCGGGGCGAATGAAGACGAAGCCCTTGCCCGTGCCCTGCATGCGGCCGCAACTTATGTTTCCGGAGAAACACCGTTTTGATCGATCTTCAGTTTTCCAATGAAGTCCGCGCTGCCAAAGATGCGGCACACCCAATCGTCGCCCTCGAAAGCACGATCATCACACATGGGATGCCTTATCCTCAGAATGTCCAAGTCGCGGCACAGGTGGAACAAGACGTCCGCGATGCGGGTGCCGTTCCGGCCACCATCGCCGTGATCGAAGGTCAACTACGCATCGGGCTTGAGCCGCAGCAGCTAACTGCGCTGGGTCAGGCGCAAGGCGTTGCCAAAATCTCGCGCGCGGACATGGCCGTCTGCATCTCGTCCGGTAACACCGGCGCAACCACCGTGGCTGCGACAATGATCGCCGCGCGCTACGCCGGGATCGAGGTATTTGCGACAGGTGGAATCGGCGGCGTACATCAGGGGGCGGAGACCACATTCGACATATCAGCGGACCTCCACGAACTGGCTCAAACGCCGGTCACCGTTGTCGCTGCTGGGGCCAAGGCTATCCTCGATCTGGCGAAGACACTCGAGGTTCTGGAAACGCTCGGCGTGCCTGTAATCGCGCATGGACAGGATTTGTTTCCCGCGTTCTGGTCTGCACAATCGCCCTATCCCGCACCACTCCGCCTTGACAGCGTCGAAGAGATCGCCCGCGCGCATGCCACGCGCCGCGCATTGGGCTTGCCGGGTGGGCAACTGGTCGCCAATCCGATACCGGCAGCAGACGAAATTCCCGCCGCCGAACTGGCCCCGATCATTGCCGCAGCCCAAGCAGACGCCGACGCGCACAGGATTACAGGCAAGGGTGTGACGCCGTATCTGTTGCAACGGATTTACGAGCAAACGGATGGCCGATCATTGACCGCCAATATCGCACTGGTCAGAAACAATGCCCGGCTGGCCGCTAGAATTGCTCAGTCACTGTCAAACTTGACCAAGCTCTGATGGAATTGTTGCACCGCACTATTGTGCGGCTGCGACAAACTGCCTAACTAGATCGGCGAAATATCAGAGACCGCGATGAACACACCCTTTGACGAAGAACCGCACCGCCGCCCCGGTCTGTTTGCCAGACTGCGCGCGTCCTTTCTTACGGGGATCGTTGTCATCGCACCCGTCTGGCTGACTGCCTGGTTGATCCTGTCCGTCGTCGGCTGGATCGACAGTGCTGTACTGCCGCTGGTACCGCACCAGTTCCGCCCCGAGCAATACATCGGAATCAACCTGCGCGGCGTAGGTGTCATATTTTTCCTGTTCTTCACAATCATCGTGGGATGGGTCGCCAAAGGTATTCTTGGACGCTCGCTGATCCATTTTGCCGAGCAACTGGTGGCCAGGATGCCGGTCATTCGTTCGGTTTACTCGGGAATCAAACAGATTTCCGAAACCGTTTTCGCGCAAACCGAGAGGTCATTTGAAAAGGCCTGTCTTATTGAGTACCCGCGCCGGGGAATTTGGGCCATTGGGTTTGTGTCGATCACGGCTAAAGGCGAGATTTCGAAACGAACTTCTGCTGGCGAAGAGTTGTACAGTGTTTTTGTACCGACGACACCGAACCCAACCTCTGGTTTTCTTCTATTCTTCCCAGCCTCGGATGTGATCATTCTGGACATGACCATTGAGGATGCCGCAAAGCTCGTGATTTCGGCGGGACTGGTCTATCCCAATGACAAAGACCCCAGCCGCCCACCGGAGTGATTAGCCGAACATCGCAGGCAGGTCGACCGTGCTGCATTCGCCGATATCCTTCATATGCGCGTTCAGGAAGCGGTCCGCCGCGATTCGACCTGCTGTTTTCAGCCGGTTAAGGATAACAGGGGTTGGTACCAGTTTTGTGGCAACCGACAAGCTGTTCATCAGATCATCATCAGCGATCATGTGAACATGAACACGCTTCATCTCTCCTTTCTTCATTTTCCCTTGCTGCAACAGTCGTTGAACAAAGTTGATGGCGCGCAATTCCCGTAACAGGGACGAATTGAAACTGATCTCGTTAATCCGATTGTGGATTTGCTGGGGTGTGCGCGGGACTTCATCGCGTTCTAGAGGGTTGATGTTCACGATTATCACGTCTTCAGGCAACCCGTCGACAAATAGTGGAAAAAGAGCTGGATTTCCGGAGTACCCGCCATCCCAATACGCCTCCATCCGGCCCGTGCCTGGGTCTTTGATTTGGATGGCTTGAAACAGATTTGGAAGGCAGGCCGACGCCAAAATTGCATCAGTCGAAACATCGCGACCAGAAAACACCCGAATTTTACCGGTTCGAACACAGGTCGCACAAACGAACAGATCCGGTCCTCGTTCGGCGCAGACCTGGTTAAAATCGAACCCTTCCACCACTTGTGCCAAAGGGTTCACATAAAACGGCCCATATGAATATGGCGACACCATTCGCGACCATGTGTCGGCAACGGAAAAGGGAACTGAAAGCTCAATGCTCTGTGCAATATGTGCGGTTTCAAAAAATCGCATCCAATGCGCAATCCGCATATCGCCAACCGCACCCATGCGTTTCCATAGGTCATTCAGAGTTTGTCGAGCTCCTTCACGCCCGTTATTTGCCATTCCAGCTTTGAAGGCCGCCCCGTTCAACGCGCCTGCGGACGTTCCGGTAATCGCGGCAACTTCGATATCACTTTCATCCAACAGTCGGTCCAGAACACCCCAGGTAAATGCCCCGTGTGCGCCGCCGCCCTGTAAGGCCAGATTGATCCGTTTCAAGTCTCACCCTCCCGGTTACATTGGCGGCCTACCTGACTGCGACTAAAGCGCTGTCCAGCCACCATCGACGGAAATCGTTGTTCCGGTGATTTGGGCCGCAGCATCCGAGCAAAGAAATACCGTAGTTCCGCCAAGTTGTTCGACGGTGGCAAACTCCTTGGAAGGCTGACGTAGTAGCATGACGTTCTTGATCACATCCTCGCGGCTCATTTGATACTCTTTCATTGTGTCGGGAATCTGCGCTTCGACCAGCGGGGTCAGAACATATCCGGGACAAATCGCGTTGCATGTGATCGGTTCCTGCGCGGTTTCCAAAGCGACGGTTTTGGTCATGCCGACAATACCATGCTTGGCCGCAACATAGGCGGCCTTGAAGTGGGACGCAGTCAAGCCATGGGCCGACGCGATGTTGATCACCCTGCCCCAGCCTGCCTCTCGCATCTTCGGTAAGGCTGCAGCCATTGTATGGAAGGCCGAGTTTAGATTAATGGCAATAATTGCGTTCCACTTATCGACTGGAAAAGTGTCGATGGGAGAGACATGTTGAATACCGGCATTGTTCACCAGAATATCGCAAGACCCGGATTTTTCGATCAAGGCCCGACATTCATCTCCGTCCGACATATCTGCCTTAATATAGCGCACCTCCACTCCGGTATCCTGAGCCAGTTGCGCTGCAAGCGCATGGTCCTCATCCCGGTCTGTAAACGAGTTCAGCACCAAGTCTGCACCCGCTTTGGCCAACTCCTTGGCGATGCCCAAACCGATCCCGGAATTGGAACCCGTGATGATTGCAGTTTTTCCCGACAAGGACATGATCGCTCTCCCGATTGAATGCGTAGTCAATGCAGAGATTGACATGCTGCACCTGCAAAGAAAACGGGGAAACGTATCTGTTGATGCGCAACTTCTGTCTGGCAGCTTTTGTCAAAAAGGATAAGCAGAACGCAAAGTCTCGAAAGCGATCTCGGAACAAAAAAACGCCCGCACGAAGCGGGCGTTAAGTTATTGAGGCAGGTTTCATACAGGCAAGAAACCTATCGAGCAGTGACTCCTTTATACGCAATTCCCCTGCGGCATCCAAGCTAAAAGTTTGAAAATATGGAAAACCATCGCTACGATGATCATCAAGAAAATAAGGCATGAGCAGGATTGTTGCCAAAGTGCGACCAGTTTTTTTACGCGCCATTCGTCCGTTTCTTGCGGGATTTACAGTAATTTTGGCTGTCGGAAATGCCTTTGCAGAATCGGCACACGGCATAGCTATGTATGGGCAACCCGCCTTGCCACCGGATTTTGTGTCGCTTCCGTATGCAAACCCGGAAGCGCCCAAAGGTGGTCGTGTCGTTTTCGGAAACACCGGCGGCTTCGACAATCTGAATCCATTTATCCAAAAGGGAACCGTTCCCTGGCAAATCAGGTTTTGGTCCTTTGAAGGCCTGATGGGCCGATCCTGGGACGAACCCTTCACACTTTATGGACTTTTGGCCGAATCAGTTGAAACACCAACTGACAGATCGTGGGTCGAATTCACCCTCAGGAAAGACGCGCGATTCTCGGATGGCAGCCCTGTTACTGTCGAGGACGTGATCTGGTCTTACGAGATCTTGGGAACAGAAGGGCATCTACGGTACCGTGGATTGTGGTCCCAGATCGACCGCATTGAACAGACCGGGCCTCGTTCCGTTCGCATCACCTTCAACGCTGCAGACAGGGAATTGGCGCTGATCGCCGGGTTACGCCCCATTCTCAAAAAGGAGCAGTGGTCCGATAAAGATTTCGCCAATTCATCGTTGCAAGATATTCCGATCGGTACCGGCCCTTATGTCGTTGCGGATTATGAAGCCGGTCGGCAAGTCACCCTGAAGCGAGATCCGAACTATTGGGGAAAAGATCTGCCATTCCGGCGTGGAACAATGAACTTCGACGAGTTGCGGATCGAATTCTATGGCGACGAAACCGTGCTTTTCGAAGCGTTCAAAGCTGGTGAGTTGACCGCTGTCCGCGAGTTCAACGCCGAAAGGTGGGATGCCCAATACGATTTTCCTGCCATTCGCCGAGGAGATATCGTCAAGACCGAAATCCCCCACGGTAAACCGTCTGGGATTACCGGATTTGTTTTGAATACGCGCAAGGCGCCATTTGACAACTGGCGCGTACGTGAAGCTTTGATGCTTGCCTTCAATTTCGAATACATTAACGACACGATTACCGGAGGCGCGCAGCAGCGGATCTCGTCCTATTTTTCGGGTTCCGATCTTGCCATGCGGCCGGGACCTGCAGAGGGCGCTGTTCGCGATTTGTTGACGCCCTTTTCTGACGATCTTCTTCCTGGCGCTTTGGAAGGGTACGTACTGCCTGAAAGCGATGGATCGGCACGTAATCGCAAAAACCTTCGCGAAGCCGCCAATATGTTGGCAGAGGCGGGTTGGACCGTCAAAGACGGCGCCCTGTTCAATGCAGATGGAAAGCCTTTCAACTTTACCGTTCTGCTTCGTCAGGGCGATACCGACATGCAAACCGTTATCGAGATCTACTCTCGCGCGCTGGAACGGTTGGGCATTGGCCTTACGGCGGAAAAAGTCGATAACGCGCAATATGCGGGGCGATTGGCGGAATTGGATTTCGACATGACACCATTCCGCCGCGAATTGTCTTTGTCACCCGGAAACGAGCAACGATTGTATTGGGGCAGTCAGGGTGCAGATTCAGCTGGCACCAGAAATCTGATGGGGCTGTCCTCTCCCGCAGCGGACGCAATGATCAATGCAATCCTGGCGGCCGAAACGCGGGAAGATTTTCTTGCAGCAACCCGTGCGCTGGATCGGGTGTTAACATCGGGCCGTTATGTGATACCGATCTGGAATTTTGATGTCGGACGTATCGCGCATGCTAAGGAACTGAAGTACCCCGATCACATCCCAATTTACGGCGACGGACCACAGTATATGCCTGAAGTTTGGTGGTATGAGGATTGACGGCCGCCATTTATTTCCATATTTCCGGAAATATGGAAATAAAGCTATGCGACAAACTAAACGCCCTTGCCCACCCCAACCGGCTTGATCTGTTCCGGCTGTTAATGCGCCGATTCCCCGAGGCCGTGCCAGCGGGACAGATTGCCGAGGCATTAGGTCTCAAGCCGAACACAACTTCTGCATATCTAGGCTCCCTCAGGAGTGCTGGATTAATAGAGCAGAAACGTGAAGGGACCACGCTCAACTACAGCGCAAATCTGGATGAAATCCGCGGTTTGTTTTCCGGCTTGCTTGGGGATTGCTGCCGGAACCGTCCTGATCTTTGCATTTCTCTGTCAGGAGACCCTTTGATGACAGACCAGTCCCGTGTTTTTAACGCGCTATTCATTTGCACCGGAAACTCTGCGCGTTCGATCATGGCCGAAGCAATCTTGCAACGGGAAGGCCGTGGTTTATTCAACGCCTATTCGGCTGGAACTGCGCCTTCCGCAAACCCGCACTCGGAAGTGCTGGAACTGTTGGAAAGCAAAGGCTACGACACAGCCAGCTTGCGTTCAAAATCCCTTGACGAATTCGCTTCTGAAGATACCCCAAAGATGGATTTCGTTTTCACCGTCTGCGATCATGCGGCAAACGAAGCCTGCCCAGCTTGGCCAGGACACCCCATGAGCGCCCATTGGGGGCTGCCAGATCCGGTCAAAGCCGCAGGCACAGACGCACAAAAACACCTCGCATTTCAGCAAGCTTTCGGGCTTTTGCGAAATCGGATCATGACATTTGTCAGCTTACCTTTCGAAACGCTCGACCGGATATCACTGCAACACAAGGTCGACGACATTGGTCGGATGACCGATTGAATCTGCACCGCCACCAAGGAAAATCAATGAACATCCTCGTTCTCTGCACCGGCAACTCTGCCCGGTCAATCCTTTTGGAGTCCATCTTGAACACTATGGGAACCGGCCGCGTACACGCCTATTCCGCAGGCTCCAATCCCACCGGAAAAGTGCATCCTCAGTCCTTAACCTTGCTCGCTGAAATGGGCCATGACACAACACGCACCCGTTCTAAAAGCTGGGACGAATTCGCGACTTCTTCCGCGCCGCAGATGGATATTGTCATCACCGTCTGCGGTTCTGCCGCCAATGAAACCTGCCCAGTTTGGCCTGGGGCACCAATCCGTGCGCATTGGGGGGTCGAAGACCCGGCTGCTAGGGCAGAGCCAGAGTGGAGTAGCGCGTTTCGTAAGGCGTACGAAGTTCTGGAGCGACGAGCCGCAGCGCTTTTGAGACTACCGATCGAGATCATGGATAAATCCGAACTTTCTGCTCAATTGAACCGTATCGGAGACAGTCAATGAACCCCCGCGCGTATTTTGCCGAGTTTCTCGGCACTGCATTTCTGCTGATCGGTGTCGTCGGTTCCGGTATAATGGCCGACGGATTATCTGGCGAGAACGTCGGGCTTGCCTTGCTTGCGAACGCCATCGCCACCGGATGCATCCTGTATGCTATCATCACAACGCTCGGACCGGTTTCCGGTGCGCATTTCAACCCCGCTGTCACGCTCGCTTTTGCGCTTAGACAGGAGCATTCCTGGCACGCGGTCGTTCCATATATGGCGTGCCAGATTACCGGAGCGCTGGTCGGAGTTTGGGCCGCGCATTTCATGTTCGACCTCTCGATTCTCCAAACCTCAACGGCAATGCACCGTACGGGCGCACACCAATGGTTTTCCGAAATCATTGCTACACTTGGTTTGCTATTCGTAATTTTCGGCGGAATTCGGCACAAACCGGATGCTGTCCCGCCATTGGTCGGGCTCTACATTACCGGCGCGTATTGGTTCACATCATCAACAAGCTTCGCAAATCCGGCCGTTACGTTCGCTAGGGGGTTTACGGATACCTTCGCAGGCATCTATCCTCCCCATATCGTTATGTTTGTTGCAATGCAGATTCTTGCTGTATTTGTCGGGCATTACCTATTAAATTGGCTATTTGCCGATGAAAGTTAACGGACCGGCCGCCACTCACTCCAATGTCAGGTCCGTCAGCCCGTTGCGGATTTCCCGCGACGGGCGTACTTCTTTCGAAAGTACAACCGCAATAAGTGCGACACTTTGACCAGTCTCCACGGCAGCATCATATTCTTTACCCTACCGGAGGGAGGGGAGCGTTCCGTCAACACTCACTAGGAAAGCTCGCACATGATGACTTGGACGGACCTGACACAAGATTGGGCCACCACTTATGCCCGCGCCAAGATGCGGTTTCCCAACTTGCGTGATCAGGATATGCCCTTCGTAAAACAGGATCGGCACCGGTTCGAGGCATATTTGGCGGAGCGGCATCACTTAACGGTCAACGAAGCCCATGAAGAACTCGAAGACTTCCTGTTCACCGAAGAGTTGTGTCGCGAACTGAATACCTGATCACATAAGTGACGTGACCCAAAGGATCATTGCATCTTCGTCGCTAACCGAGATCACGTTATGCCCCATACTGCCGTCGTAATAGGCACTGTCGCCGCGCCTCATTTCGACCGGTTCATAAAACTCAGTATACAGCCGAACTACGCCCGTGAGGACATACATAAACTCCTCACCGTCATGACGCACCCAACCATCGAATTCCTCCATCGAACGCGCTCGGACACGCGCCCGGTAAGGCAGCATCTGTTTCTTGGTCAGGGTGTCTGCCAGCAACTCGTGTTCATATGTCGCCGTGGCATGCGCCGTTCCCGTCCCAGACTTCGTAACCGACATACGTCCAATGACCTGATCCCGCTGGGGCGGCGTAAAAAGTTGCGGAACCGATATCTGCAATCCAATTGCAAGCTTTTTCAATGCATCGTAAGTTGGCGACATCTGGCCATTCTCGATCTTACTGAGCGTCGATCGCGCCAGACCAGCTTGGGTGGCAGCCTGCTCAAGGGTCCAGTTCCTGGCCTTGCGCAACTCCCTGACACGGGCACCAAGATCAAGCGGTTCAACCTCTGTCGCGGCACCATTGTCCCGCGCGATACGGATAAGGGATTTGGGGTCTCGGTTTTTCATGCCTTTTCTATAGGGCCGGTCCAGTGCGCTTGCAACGCGCTGCGTCGCACGCTAGCCAATCGACATGCTGTCGATCTTTGACCAAGGTCCGCCACCGGCCTGCCCTACCCCCTTCAATTTGGCCGCGCATGTTTTGCGCAAGGCCGCGGCCTTATCCGACAAGATTGCGCTTTCCGTCCTGCACGGCACGGGAAGTGAGAATTGGAGTTATGCCAAGCTCGAAGCGTCTGTCCGGGGGACGGCGACGGGCTTGTTGGAAAGAGGTTTACAACCTGGCGATTTGGTTTTGATGCGGCTGGGAAATACGGTTGAGTTTCCGATTGCCTATCTCGGGGCGATAGCTTCTGGGATCGTACCAATTCCCACTTCATCACAACTCACTGAGGTGGAAACGGCAAAAATCATCGACGAGTTGCGACCTACGGCGGTTCTCCGCGACCCGACGGTCGCCTGCTCTGATCATCCACACCAGATTGGATTGGACGATTTGACCTCGATGCACTCTTTACCGCCCGCAGAATTCGAAATGGGGGATCCCGAGCGTCTGGCTTATGTCGTCTATACTTCTGGCACTTCGGGACAACCTCGGGCGGTCGCCCATGCGCATCGCGCAATCTGGGCGCGGCAGATGATGGTGGACGGTTGGTACGGATTGACTGAACAGGACCGGCTTTGCCACGCCGGCGCGTTTAACTGGACCTATACACTGGGTACCGGGCTAATGGACCCTTGGACGACTGGGGCAACTGCCCTGGTTCCCGAACCCGGCACTGACAGTTCAATGCTGCCTGCCATGCTGAAAAGTTCTGGCGCGACCATTTTTGCCGCCGCACCCGGCGTCTATCGCAAATTGCTGCAACAGAATGTACACTTAGCCCTGCCCGACCTTCGTCACGGGTTATGTGCAGGCGAAAAACTGTCACGCGCCCTTCACGAAAAATGGGTGAATGCGACTGGCAGAGAGCTCTATGAAGCGTACGGCTTGTCGGAATGTTCGACTTTCATCTCATCCAGCCCCGCCTCACCGGCCAAAGGTGATACCTTGGGGCGACCACAGCCGGGCCGACGGATAGCAATATTGGGGCCAGACGGCCCCGTACCTTGTGGCACAGAAGGAACGATTGCCGTTCACCGCACAGATCCCGGCCTGATGCTGACTTATCTGAATGCGCCGGACGAAGCCGAGGCCCGTATGCGGGGCGACTGGTTTTTGACAGGGGATCAGGGCGTTATGGATGAAGACGGACAAATAACCTACTTGGGTCGCGACGACGACATGATGAACGCGGGTGGATATCGCGTCTCTCCGGTTGAAGTCGAATCTGTTCTATCCCGTTTTCCAGGAATAACGCAGGTAGGCGCTGCTGCCGTCGAAGTAAAACAGGACACGTTCGTGATTGCGGCCTTCTATACCGGACCTAAAAAACTGGACGATACAGGTTTGCGCAACTATGTGGAGGCAAATCTGGCGCGTTACAAGCAACCCCGCGCTTTCGTCTACTTGCCCGCCCTGCCGATGGGCGGCAACGGAAAACTACTGCGCCGCGCTCTGCCGGCCCATTTCAAGGCACCATCCAAATGACCAGAACTGTCAAGCTCGATATCCTGTCCGATCCTATTTGCCCTTGGTGTTATATCGGCAAGACACATCTGGATAAAGCGTTGGCAAAGGTACCGGATCACCCTTTCGTCATCGAGTGGCATCCGTTTCAGCTGAATCCGGATATGCCCGATGAAGGAATGGATCGGCGTGAGTACCTGGAACGCAAATTCGGTGGCAAGGAAGGCGCCGTTCGGGCCTATGCACCAGTGGTAGAGCATGCGGAACAAGCGGGCCTTACAATCAAGTTCGAAGATATGGAGCGTACGCCCAACACTTTGGATGCGCACCGCCTCATTCATTGGGCTGGGATCGAAGGAAAACAGAGCGAGGCGGTCGAGGCATTGTTCAAGGCCTATTTCGTGGAAGCTCGCGACATCGGCAATCACGAAGTCCTTGCTGACACCGCCGACAGCATCGGGATGGATGCTGCTGTTATCCTGAAACTGCTTAACTCCGATGCGGATCGTGAAGAAATCCGTAGTCGAGATACGCATTCCCGACAAATGGGCATCAACTCCGTCCCCACTTACATCGTCGCCAATCAGCATGCTGTTCCCGGCGCGCAACCTCCTGAACTTTGGGAGAAAGTGATCGGTGAAATCGTGTCTCAACTGGAGACTTCTTCTGCAAAATAGCACATAAATCTGTGCATTGTACCATATGGTTCTCTTCCCCCCGACATGATAGCGCGAATGGGTAAGGAGACGCCGATGGCCGACCGAATGTCCAAGGCCGAATTCATTGCGCTGATTGCAATGATGTTCGCGACAATCGCATTTTCGATCGACTCAATGCTGCCCGCGCTGCCCGACATCGGAGCACAACTCAGCCCGGGCGACGTGAATCGGGCGCAGTTGATCTTGACCTCCTTCGTTCTGGGTATGGGCATCGGCACCTTCTTTACCGGGCCACTGTCGGACGCTTTCGGGCGCAAACCGGTGATCTTTGGAGGAGCCAGCCTTTATATCCTGGCTTCCGCAGTTGCATGGGCCAGTTCGTCGCTTGAGATGGTTCTGGCCGCGCGAGTATTGCAGGGATTGGGAGCCGCAGGGCCACGGGTTGTCGCCATGGCGATCGTTCGGGACCTGTATGCCGGGCGCGAAATGGCGCGGATCGTGTCGATCGCCATGATGATCTTTACGCTGGTACCTGCTGTCGCGCCGATGCTCGGTGCTGGTGTCATCGCAATGGCAGGTTGGCGTGGCATATTCATGTCCTTCATACTGTTCTCTCTTATCTCGATTACCTGGATGGGACTGCGCCTGCCCGAGTCGTTGCCCCGCGAAAACCGACGCCCCTTACGGCTTCCCTTGATGGTCAGCTCCGCAATGGAAATGTTCACGCATCCGACTGTGCGTTTGTCGATCATCGTCCAAACCCTGTGCATGGGGGTTCTGTTCACCATGTTGACCATGGTGCAACCAGTGTATGATGTGATCCATGATCGGGCCGACAGCTTTCCTTTCTGGTTTGGTTTCGTGGCTCTGATATCTGGATCGGCCAGCGTCCTTAACGCAGCGGTGGTAGTGCGGGTCGGTATGCGCAGGATGGTGACATGTACACTTGCCGCCCAGATCGTGTTGACATCGCTTGTCATTGCCCTGAACTCTGTCGATCTGCCGCCGAATGCTTCTTTTGCTCTCTTTGTCGGCTGGCAGGCATCAATCTTTTTCATGGCTGGAACAACCCTAGGCAATCTGAACGCCATCGCGATGGAACCCATGGGGCACATTGCGGGTATGGCTGCATCCGTTATCGGCGCGATCTCCACGGTACTCGCTGCTGCAATTGCGGCTCCCGTCGGGCTGTTGTTTGATGGTTCGCTGACACCGCTGACATTCGGCACCCTCACGATGTGCATCGTCGCCTTTGCATTGATGCTGCACATGGGACGGATCGAGGACCACTTACCAGCATAACCTGTTTGATTTCGCACAAGTGGGCTACAATCCCCTCAAGCAAGGGGGACTTCATGAGCGCCTATTACGATCTTGGAACATATTCGAGCCCGGTAACAACTCGGTCTGCGCAGGCACAGCTTTGGTTTGATCGAGGTTTGATCTGGACCTACGGCTATAACCATACCGAAGCTGTCGCCTGCTTTGAAAAAGCAGCACATGCGGATCCGGACTGCGCCATGGCATACTGGGGCATCGCCTATACCTCCGGCCCAAATTACAACATGCCTTGGGAACGTTTGGATACCCAAGGTCGCGCTGATGCGTTGGCCAAATCTTATGACGCCACGCAAAAGGCATTGTCGTTAGTGGACGGTGTGACCCCGGCAGAATCCGCCCTGATTGGCGCTCTGCCAGCACGTTATCCTCAGCGCCATTTGACTGATGAAATGCACCTCTGGGATCATGATTTTGCGGATGCGATGCGGGCTGCGTTTGCCGAGGTTCACGATCACCTTGATGTTCGAACAATTTATGCCGAATCTCTGCTCAACCTGACTCCATGGCAGATGTGGAATTTGGAAACTGGCGAACCTGCCGAAGGTGCCGCCACATTGGAAGCGCAGAAGGTTATGGAATGGGCCATGGCCAATGACCCGGCCGCCATGTCTCATCCCGGTCTTTTGCATCTTTACGTACATCTGATGGAGATGTCCCCGACCCCCGAAAAAGCATTGAAAGCAGGTGATGTTCTCAGAACACTGGTGCCGGATGCAGGTCACCTTGTGCACATGCCGACCCATATCGACGTGCAATGTGGCCATTATCACAATGTGGTCCATTGGAACGAGGCAGCCGTCGAGGCCGATCTGAAGTATTACGAACGCGAAGGCGCGTTCAACATTTATACCGGCTATCGCCAGCACAATTATCACTTTGTGATTTATGGTTCCTTGTTCCTCGGTCAAATGGAACCGGCCTTACGCGCCAATCAAGGTATCTGGGACACCACACCCGAAGAGATGTTGCGCATCGAAAGCCCGCCCATGGCCGACTATTTCGAAAGTTACATGGCCATGGGGCCGCACATCCTGATCCGGTTTGGCCGCTGGGAGGAGGCACTGCAGCTTGAGATGCCCCAGGATGAGGATCTATTCTGCACCCTCGCAGCGACAACGCGGTATGCACGTGCTCTGGCTTTTGCGGCAACCGGCCAGGTCCGTGAAGCGGAAAACGAAGAAAAACTGTTCCTCAAAGCCGCAGTACGGGTTCCGGAAACACGTCTATTACATAACAACAGGGTTATCGATCTACTTGAAGTCGCAAAGGAAATGTTGCGCGGCGAGATCGAGTATCGGAAAGGCAACTATGACATCGCCTATTCTCACTTGCGCCATTCCGTCGAGTTGGACGATGGCTTGCAGTACGACGAGCCTTGGGGTTGGATGCAGCCGACACGCCACGCTTTGGGGGCCTTGCTGTTAGAACAAGGCCGTATTGAAGAAGCCGAAACAGTCTATCGTGAAGATTTGGGTTTAGCAGGGACTCTTGGCCGCGCGCTTATCCACCCGAACAATGTCTGGAGCCTTAAGGGGCTGTATGACTGCCTCAATAAACGTGGCGAACATGCTGAAATAAAACAGATTCACCAACAACTAAATTTTGCACTGGCAAGAGCGGACCGGGTAGTCGGCGCATCATGTTTCTGTGCTCGGGCTGCAATGAAGGCTGCGGAATGAGATTCTGGATACTACTGTCACTTACTGTTTTTGCCACTCATGCACTCGCTGAACGCCAATCCTTTCCACCTACAGACGAAGCCGGAAGCGACCCAGACCTCGAGGTATTCCGCAAAGGTCTTAGGATAGCAGTGGCTAATCGTGATGTCGAAACTGTTGTGGCCTCGGCATGCCCGGACATTCACCTCAGCCTCGGAGGCCAGGGTGGCCCAGAGGAGCTTCGCCTGAACCTCACTCTACCGCCGGAAACCCTGTCCGAAGAGTTTCAACACGAGGCCGATGAGTTGCGCGCAGAATACTGGACCGCACTTTCGGATACGCTTGAAGCGCCGGGATATTTCGATGAACAGGGCGAGTTCTGGATGCCTTATCAGTGGCAGATCAGGTTGCCTGCAGATGTCGACCCATTTGATACGTATTTTGTGACCGGAGAGAGAGTAGCTTTGCGCTCGGAAGGCACTTCAGACGCTACGATCCTTGATCTCATCAGTCACGAAGTCGTTTTCGCGTTCGGTTTCGATCCTGACGCCGACTACCAAAAAATCCGGCTTACAGACGGGGCGGAAGGCTACATGCACCGCGACTTTTTATGGTCCATGGTTGGGTATCGTGCAGCCTTCGCAAAATCACCAAACGGTGACTGGCAACTGTGCACCTTTGTTGCAGGAGACTGACGTCTCAGGCTTTAACCTTTCTCTTGGTCTCGATCACCTTCTCGGCCAAATCGCGAGCTATTGCAAAGGCGCCCTTGATCTTGTCGCTGTCATTTTTCCAGTCGCGGCGCACGACAATCTTGTTGTCTTTGACCTTTGCCAACCCGCGCTGGTTCTGAATGAACTCCACTAACCCCTCGGGTGAAGCAAACTTGTCGTTGTGGAACTGGATCGTCGCCCCTTTTGGCCCCCCATCCATCTTGGCGATCCCTGCCCGTTTGCACATTGCCTTGATACGAACCACCAGTAGAAGGGTGTTGACCTCCTTGGGAAGAGAACCGAAACGATCGATCAATTCTACGGCAAAGCCTTCTAGCTCCACCTTGGACGACAGTGACGATAACCGGCGATACAGACCTAGCCGCACATCCAAATCCGGTACGAAATCCTCGGGGATCAGAACCGAAACACCAAGGTTGATCTGTGGCGCCCATTGGTCGTCGGCATCGCTCAGGCCCCCGAGTTCTCCGGCCTTAATCTTTGCAATCGCCTCTTCCAGCATTGATTGATACAGTTCATAGCCCACGTCGCGCATCTGGCCGGATTGTTCCTCGCCCAACAGGTTCCCGGCACCTCGAATATCGAGGTCTTGCGATGCCAGAGTGAATCCCGCCCCAAGCGTGTCGAGCGAACCAAGAACACGCAGCCTCTTTTCGGCGGCGGGCGTCAGCTTCATTCGCGGCTTGGTCGTCAGATAGGCATAGGCGCGGGTCTTGGAGCGCCCTACCCTGCCCCTGATCTGATATAGCTGCGCCAACCCGAACATATCCGCCCGATGGATCACCATCGTGTTCGCGGTCGGAATGTCCAAACCGCTTTCAACGATGGTCGTTGCCAAAAGAACGTCATACTTGCCGTCATAAAAGGCATTCATCCGGTCATCCAATTCTCCCGCCGCCATTTGCCCATGGGCAACCACATAGGTCAGTTCGGGCAATTGGTCTTTCAGGAACTGTTCGATATCCGGCAGATCGGAAATTCGCGGGACCACGTAAAAACTCTGCCCACCCCGATAGTGCTCGCGCAACAATGCCTCACGGATCGTAACTGAATCGAATTCGCTCACATAAGTCCGGATCGCGAGGCGGTCGATAGGCGGCGTTCCAATGATCGACAGGTCACGCACACCGGTCAGTGACAGTTGCAACGTGCGCGGTATTGGCGTTGCGGTCAGTGTCAGAACGTGGATGTCCGACCGCAGTTGTTTCAGCCGTTCCTTATGACCCACACCAAAATGCTGTTCTTCATCTATGATTAGAAGTCCAAGATTGTTGAACCGAATGCCCTTTGCCAGCAACGCGTGTGTGCCTATCACGATATCAACCGTTCCGTTTGCAAGCCCTTCGCGGGTTTGTTGCGCCTCCTTGGCTGAAACAAATCTAGACAATTGCCGGACCTGCAATGGAAAGCCCCGAAACCTGTCCCTGAAGGACGCCGCGTGCTGGCGAGCGAGCAAGGTCGTTGGCGCGATCACTGCAACCTGCAGGCCGGACATGGCGGCCACAAACGCTGCCCGCATCGCGACCTCGGTCTTTCCGAACCCCACATCACCGCATATCAGCCGATCCATAGGAACACCTGAATGTAGATCTTCCATCACGTCCGAAATGGCGCGCAGCTGATCCTCGGTTTCCTGGTAAGGAAAGCGCGCGCTGAATTCCTCCCACGCGTGATGCGGAGGGTCCATGACCGGCGCCTTGCGCAAGGCGCGTTCGGCGGCAATCCGGATCAGGCGGTCGGCCATCTCTCGGATTCTTTCCTTGAGCCGGGCTTTCTTTGCCTGCCACGCACCGCCGCCCAGGCGATCCAGCAAGCCCTCTTCGTGACCGTATTTGGATAGAAGTTCGATGTTTTCGACCGGCAAGTACAGCTTGGCCTGTTCGGCATATTCCAACAACAGGCATTCATGCGCCGCTCCGGCGGCCGTGATCACTTCCATCCCCTGATAGCGCCCAATACCATGGTCAACATGGACAACCAGATCGCCGGGGCTGAGCGACTGGGTCTCGGTAAGGAAGTTTTCGGCCTTGCGGCGTTTCTTGGGCTGGCGGATCAGTCTGTCGCCCAGAACGTCTTGTTCGGAAACTACCGTCAGATCGGGCGTTTCGAACCCATGTTCCAAAGCCCAAACCGCCAAGTGCAGGCCGCGGTTTCCGATCCTTGTGCCATCTTTGACCGGTATCGCCTCGGCCAGACCCTCGTCTTCGATCAGCCCGGTCAAGCGCTCGCGCGCACCTTGGGAATAAGAGGCAATGAGGACCGGCCCTTTTTTCATCTTGTCGTTTATGTGCGAAGCCAACGCACCGAAAAGACTGATGTTTTCCTGTTGGCGTTCGGGTGCAAAGTTACGCCCAATCCGACCTCCGGCATCGATTACACCAGGGCCCGTCGATTGCGGCAACGGATTGAACTGCAAGACCCGTCGATCCGAAACCGCTTTGCCCCATGCGGCATCGTCTAAATACAGAAGCGAGGGAGGCGCAGGTTTGTACACCGTGTCCATTCGTGAACGGTTTTTCAGCGCCAACACCCTCGTTTCATATTGATCCTCAATACCTTCCCATCTCGACAATCGGGTCGGCGTAACCTGATCGTCCAAAGTGATCGTGGCGTCGGGAAGGTAGTCGAAAAGAGTTTCAAGCCTGTCATGAAAGAAGGGCAGCCAATGTTCCATCCCTTGGTGTTTCCGGCCTGCGGTTACCGCTTCATAAAGCGGGTCGTCAGTGCCTGCCGCGCCAAATTCGATACGGTAGTTCTGGCGAAACCGGGTTATCGCGGCGTCGTCCATGATGACTTCGGATACCGGGGCTAGTTCCACCACTTCTAGCTTTTCTGTCGTGCGCTGCGTACCTGGATCAAACCGGCGCGCGCCATCAAGAACATCTCCAAACAGGTCAAGTCGCACCGGTCCGCTTTCACCGGGCGGAAAGATGTCGATTATCCCTCCGCGAATAGCGTAGTCACCCGGTTCCATCACCGTCGGGCTTTGGGAAAACCCCATGCGAACGAGAAAGTTGCGCAATGCAGCCTCGTCTATGCGGTGATTGACACGGGCAGAAAAAGCGGCCTCGCGCAACACATCGCGGGATGGGACACGCTGGGTCGCAGCGTTCAATGTCGTCAACAAAACGAACTGCGCTGGCATCTGATGTGCAAGCGCGGCCAATGTGGCCACCCGAGCCGCTGCGATGTCCGGGTTCGGCGACACACGGTCATATGGTAGACAATCCCAACCCGGAAAGACAAAAACGGGCATGTCAGGTGCAAAGAATGCGAGCGCTGCGCGCATCGCCTCCATCCGCTTGTCATCGCGCGCGACATGGGCCACCGGTGATTTTGTCCTGGCGATTTCGTTCAAGATCAGCTGTGCGTCAAACCCTTCTGGGGCGCCGCCGACTGTCACGTGGTTCGGTGCCTTCATTGTTTTCGCCTTCCTGAATTCCACCTAGCCAAGAACACCAATCGACAGGTTTTGATACATCCCCCAAAGGGATGTTACAAAGATCGATACCATTCCGATGAGTTGAGTGTAGAGGCGGCATCGCAGAAACATCTTCGATATCACCTCCAGGTTCGGCTCTGTTGCCCGGATTCGGCGCGCCAATGACAGGTTCAGCAAGGCGACAAGAGACATAGGAAACGCCAAAAGAAAAACCGCCTGCGCAAACTCGATTCCGTAGTAGAATCCAAGCGTCAGCAACACGGTCAAAAGAAATGATATGATGCCCAACAGCCATACGCCCGAGACATCGGCAATAAAGAGTATCCGATTCACATTGATCCGGACGATATCCAAAAAATCCACCTCGGCCTGCCCCCCGGTGCGCCGGGCGCGCTGGATCAAGTCGTACGGCACGCCCAATACCCAGTGACTTGCCGAAGACCACACCACGGCAAGCGCGATCCAGAACCATAGATTCGAAAAACTTCGCATATCTATGAGTTCGATGATCGAGGAATACCAGTCCAACCGCGTTACCCTTTTATTTCTTCGCCGCAAGGTCGTTCTATTGCGGCCACGCGGCCATTGGTACACTTGAGGCTGGTGGGAATTCATGCCACCCAATGCGCAAATGTGCAAGGAGAGCGAGTCATGAAACCCACTATTGCCCCATTTCCCAACACTCGTTTCCGCCGCGCGCGTCAATCCGAAGCTATCCGAGGCCTTGTTCGCGAGAACACTCTGTCGATCAATGATCTTATCTGGCCGGTCTTTGTTCGTGACGGTGATGGCATCGAAGAACCCGTGCCATCCATGCCCGGCGTCTTTCGCCGCTCCGTTGATCTGATCAGCGATGCCGCAGTCGAGGCGCAGGCGTTAGGTATACCCGCAATCTGCATATTTCCATACACCGATCCAAACCTGAAAACCGAAGACTGCGCCGAAGCATGGAACCCCGACAACCTGTCCAACCGTGCGATCAGGGCGATCAAGGCAGCGGCACCTGACATTGCCGTGATGACTGACGTCGCTTTGGACCCCTACAACATCAATGGGCATGACGGCTATGTTGTGGACGGCGAAATCATTAACGACGCCACCGTCGACGCCCTAGTCAAGATGTCTCTCGCTCAAGCAGAGGCAGGCGCTGACATCATCGGTCCTTCGGACATGATGGATGGGCGTATCGGTGCCATTCGGCAAGCCCTCGAAAACGCAGGGCACAAGAACGTGATGATCCTGAGTTACGCCGCCAAATACGCCAGTGCATTCTATGGACCGTTCCGCGATGCGGTAGGAGCGTCGGGTGCGCTCACGGGAGACAAGAAAACTTATCAGATGGACCCGGCAAACTCGAACGAAGCGTTGCGTCTGATCGAGCGCGATCTGACCGAAGGCGCCGACATGGTGATGATCAAACCCGGAATGCCATACCTGGATATCTGCCGGCGGGTGAAGGAAACGTTCGGCGCTCCGACCTATGCCTATCAAGTGTCCGGCGAATACGCGATGGTTCAGGCCGCGGCGCAACAAGGTTGGATTGATGGCGAGAAAGTTATGCTTGAAAGCTTGCTGGCGTTCAAACGCGCGGGCTGCGACGGCATCCTGACGTACTTTGCCCCAGCAGTTGCGCGGCTTTTGAATGGCTAACAGCTCAATTTCCCGCGATTTTTCGCCTATTGTGCGGATCCGGTGGGCAGCTTTCCCGTGACAGACCCGAGCAATCGGCGTATCCTCGCCCGCAAGACCGGGAAAACTCGGCTTGATCAGGCACCAATACAGAGAAACGAGATATGAGCAGTTCCAACACCTTCCGACTGACCCGTCGCGGCTTTGCCTTTGGCATGGCCGGGCTGACCCTTACCGCAGCTTGCGGGAATGGCGTCGGCAACTCCAACGCGGCGACGATCGATGCTCGGGTCGACGCGACGCTAAACGAAATGTATTCGCGCTATCCCAACACTGTCGAAATTGCGCAAAAAGCCAATGGGATGCTGGTAATGCCACTTATTACCGAAGCTGGCTT
Source organism: Ruegeria sp. YKSE079 (assembly GCF_059612845.1). NCBI lineage: Bacteria > Pseudomonadati > Pseudomonadota > Alphaproteobacteria > Rhodobacterales > Roseobacteraceae > Ruegeria > Ruegeria sp. YKSE079. The sequence continues at coordinate 114,835 of NZ_JBXWRJ010000005.1, forward strand.
CATCTTTGGCGGTGGTTATGGGCGCGGAGCGTTGCGCATCAACGGGGCAACTGTCGACTACTATTCAGCGGTCAAGGGAACGGCCGGTTTCCAGATCGGCGCGCAACAATATGCGCATGTCCTGTTCTTCATGACACAGGACGCACTGAACGATTTCCGCCGCTCAAGCGGATGGACTGCCGGTGCGGATATCGGCTACGTGGTCAGCGACCAGGGGCAAACTTTGACTGCTGACACCACGACCCTGCGCACGCCTGTTCTGGCTGCCATTTTCGGCCAGGCAGGCCTTCAGATCGGTGCGTCTTTGGAAGGTGCCAAATATACGCGGATCATTCCCTGATTTCTGCCCGAATTAAATGCGTGCCGAACGTGATGATTCTTCGGCGCGCGCAGACATTGCGGAACTTGTCGCCAACTCCCCTTCCGGTTCCGGCAAGCTTCCACTAATCTCCGCGCGAATGCGAAACTCAAACCTCACGGGGAGTTCATGGGTCTTCTTTTTCGCTGGTTGATGCGGATCGCGGCTGGCCTCGTCGCTCTGGTCGTCGCCGGTGTGGTATTGGTCTATTTCCTCGCCAGCCAGTCGCTGCCGGAGTACAATAAGTCGGTCAAAGTCGAAGGCCTGACCGCTCCGGTCGAAATTGTACGCGATCATTCGAACGTTCCGCACATCTTTGGCGAGAGCGATCCCGATGTTTTCTTTGGTTTGGGATATGCGCACGCACAGGACCGACTGTGGCAAATGACGGTGATGCGGCGAACTGCCCAAGGGCGCCTGTCAGAGATATTCGGTCAAAGGACCGTTCCGATCGATAAATTGCTCAGGCGGTTTGATCTTTATCGGCTTGCCCAGAAATCCGTCGATGTTCAAGACGACTACACCAAAAAAGCCCTTCAAGCCTATGCTGCTGGCGTCAATGCGCGACTCACCGAGATCAACGAGGATGCCCTGGGGCGCGGCGCACCCGAAATGTTTCTGTTCAACGCTCCTGTCGCTCCGTGGCGCCCCGGCGATAGCCTTGCAATCATCAAACTGATGGGTCTGCAACTGTCCGGCCATTTGGAAGAGGAGGTTTTGCGCGCCCGCGTCTCTCTGATGCTGGACGACCCGGCACGACTGGCTGATATCTTGCCGGATGTCCCTGGGCCGGGCACAGCCGCATTGCCAGAATACGCCGCCCTCTTTCCGGATGTCCCGCGTTACGCCAAAGGCACGGCAATGCTCGCCGACCCCTTGTCACCATTTCCGAAACGGGGTCTGGCTGGCGCGTCGAATGCATGGTCGGCAGCACCGAACCGATCCGCCAGTGGAGGAACTCTGTTGGCCAACGATCCGCATCTTGGGTTTTCGGCGCCTACAATCTGGTACCTTACCCGGCTCGAATTGGAGAATGGTGGAATTATAGGGGCCTCGATTCCCGGAGTTCCGGCCATCATGGTTGGCCGGAGCGATCGTTTGGGCTGGGGGCTGACATCAGCCTATATGGATGATCAGGATCTCTATGTCGAAAAACTCAATCCAGACAATCCCGAAGAGTACCTGACGCCGGATGGCTATAGGTCATTCGAATCGCGCCCTTCCATTATCGAGATCAAGGACGCCCCACCGATCACTCTGACCCTGCGCTGGACCGAAAACGGACCTGTCCTGCCTGGAAGTCACTATAGCCTCGAAACCATAACCCCACCTGGCCACGTTGTGTCACTTGCCTGGACTGTGTTGAGCCCAAGTGACACATCGATGAGCGCCTCATTGGCCTTGATGAACTCGAACAACGTGCGCGAAGCAATACGGTCCACCGAAGCGTTCATTGCCCCGGCACAGAACTTGTCCCTTGCAGACAAGAACACCATAGCCATGAAGCTGGTCGGCGCGATACCCGATCGCGACCCGGCGCACCAAAGTCAGGGCCGATTGCCCAGTCAGGGATGGCGCACAGAAAATCGCTGGCAGGGGCGCGCGCCCTATTCCGAAAACCCCGAATTCGTCTCACCTTCCGGTGGCTTAATGGGCAATACCAACAACAAGATCATCGACAGACCATTTCCAAATCACGTTTCTTTTGTCTGGGGCGACACCCAACGCGTGCAGCGATGGGAAAAACTAATGCAGAACCGCGAGGTGCACACCCGCGACAGTTTCATAGAAGCGCAGTTGGATCCTGTCAGTATCACAGCACGAACGTTATTGCCGCTCATCGGTGCAGATCTTTGGTTTACAGGCGAATCCGCACCCGAGGGCACACCCGAGCGGCGACGACAGATTGCCCTTGCCTTGCTGGCCGAATGGAATGGCGAGATGAACGAGCACCTTCCCGAACCGCTCATCTATGCGGCATGGGTTCGGGCGTTGCAAAAGCGGCTGATAGCTGACGAACTTGGGCCACTGGTCAGCGAATTCAAACATGTGGAGCCACTTTTCATCGAACGGGTCTTTCGCGACATCGACGGAGCATCAGTCTGGTGTGACGTGCGCCAAAGTGCTCCCTTGGAAATTTGCACGGATATGGCCCGCCTTGCCCTTGACGACGCGCTGATCTGGGTAGCCGAAAAGTATGGCGGATCACTAGAGGCGCTGCGTTGGGGGGATGCACATCAGGCGACTCACGATCATCAGGTTTTGGGATCGGTTCCGGTCCTTCGCTATTTCGTCAATATCCGCCAGTCCACCAGCGGCGGGGACAACACCCTCCAGCGCGGCCGCACATCGGGTGAAGGGCCCAATCCGTTCCTCAACGTTCACGGCGCAGGGTATCGGGGCGTTTATGACTTCGCCGATCCGGATAGTTCTGTTTTTATTACCTCCACCGGTCAGTCGGGACATTTCCTGTCGCGCCACTATGACGACCTCGCACAGCTTTGGCGGCGTGGCGAATACGTGCCAATGTCTCTGGATGCCGATCTCGCCAGGGCTGCGGCGGTCGGCACAACAAATCTGATCCCCCGCTGAGTTCAAAAGACGAGGCCTTGGCAATCAATCGCGCGATTCTCGGGAGGACATTTACGAAGCTACCCTCGTTGGCATACTCTTGGCAAACCGACGCGCCACTCGGAGGGGGCAATGGCCAGTGTTCAAGACGTTCTTCAAAACCTTGCACGCGACTATGCAATCGCCTGGAGTTCAGCGGATGCCGATACCGTGGTCTCATTTTTTGCTCCGGATGGAAAAACCTGCGTGAATGGCGGTGACGTCATTCAGGGCCATTCAGCGATAAAAGAACTCGCGCACAGCATTTTTGCTGCCTTTCCGGACCTGGAGATCCGATGCGATATGATGCGCAAAGCGGGCAATCACGCACTGTTTGTCTGGACGATGGAAGGTCACCATGCCGAGACCGGAAATCTTGTCATTTGCCGTGGATGGGAAGAGTGGGATTTCGATTCTGACCTGAAAATCCTAAACGCCAAAGGCTGGTTCAACGCTGAAGACTATCAAAAACAGATCGTTGGCGGCTGAACTTCATAACGCATCAAATCTGGCTTCTTGAATAGGTGTCCACAAAACAGAGAGCTCGAAACCCTTGTCCGATTGAGTTTCGGACTGCACAACGTCTTGTGCGAACAACCATGCCCGCTTGCGGCCTTCGGAAAAACCAAGATGTAACACAGCCTCGTTGCGCACCACTTGAAGTTCTTGCGCTATTGCTGCCAGAAGTGGTTCCACCCCCTCGCCGCTAACTGCGGAGATCGCAAAGATTTTCTTGTCTCGCGCAGCTCGTGCCAAAACGGAGGTTCGTGCTTCGTCTTCAAGCAAGTCGACCTTGTTCCAGACCTCCAACCGTAGTCGATCCTCGGTCACGCCCAATGATGCCAGAATCGCCTCGACATCCTGTGCCTGCGTTTCAGTTTCGCTGTGGCTGATGTCGCGCACATGAATGATCAGGTCCGCGCCCAGAACTTCTTCCAAGGTGGCACGAAATGCCGCGACCAGTTCAGTCGGCAAATATGAAATGAACCCGACCGTGTCCGATAAAATTACTTCGGGACCGTCAGGCAGCTGCACGCGGCGCATCGTTGGATCCAGCGTGGCGAACAGCATGTCCTTGGCCATTACTTCCGCGCCGGTCAAACGATTGAAGAGGGTCGACTTTCCTGCGTTGGTATAGCCCACCAGCGCGACAATTGGATATGGAACCTTGGCTCGCGCTGCGCGGTGCAGAGTGCGGGTTTTCACCACCTTCTCCAATTGCCGGCGCAGGCGAACCAGTTGTTCGTCAATGGCGCGTCGGTCGGCCTCGATCTGAGTTTCACCAGGACCGCCGACAAACCCAAGCCCCCCACGCTGCCGTTCAAGGTGGGTCCAGGCCCGGACTAGTCTTGTGCGTTGATAGCTAAGCGCGGCCATTTCGACCTGCAGCACACCTTCTCGGGTGCGGGCGCGGGCACTGAATATTTCAAGGATCAAGCCCGTTCGGTCCAGGATCTTGACCTTCCAAGCATTCTCGAGATTGCGCTGCTGTACCGGTGTCACCGGGCCATCAATCAGGACAAGCTCGATCTTGTTTTCGTGAAACCGGTCACCCAGCTCTTCGATCTTGCCACTGCCAAACAGATAACCGGGCTGCGCTCGCTGCAAGCGCACAATATCGTACCCGATTACGTCCAGATCAGGCAAAGCTGCAGCAAGTGCTACAGCTTCTTGCAGCGCCGGTCCCGGAAGACGACGTTCATCATCTGACTTGATATCCGGATGCAGCACCCACGCCCGGGTGAGCGTCCTGTCATGTTCCATCAAGAGGCGTCTTCGCCCTCATAAAGGTTAATTGGCTGCGACGGCATGATGGTCGATATCGCGTGCTTGTAGACCAACTGCGACTGTCCGTCGCGGCGCAACAATACGCAAAAATTATCGAACCAGGTAATCACACCCTGCAATTTAACACCGTTGATCAGGAAAATCGTAACCGGAACTTTAGCTTTCCGTACGTTATTCAGGAACGCATCCTGAAGATTCTGTCTGTCCGAAGCCATATTTTTATAATCTCGCCATTGTTCTTGCTACGCGCTGCGGACCAACGCGCTCCCTCTGGCGCAGTATGAAGTGCCGCGACAGGATATTCCAGACGAAAAAAGGAAAAGCATGACGTGACGTCAAGCAATTTCTTTAGGCGCGCCACAGGGATGGGGTCAAAAGTGCAATTATTGCCAGTGTTTCAAGACGACCGATTATCATTGCGGCACAAAGCGTGAATTTTGCTCCCACACCGAGCTCGACGAGCCGGATCGGTATTTCGGTGGCGGTTTCAATCAGCGGTCCGGCCGTCGTCAGTGAAGCGATCGTTAGCACCATAGATTGCTCGAAACTCGACCCCAAAACAGAGAACACAATGGTGAAAACGGTCAACGAAATCGCAAACAACATGAAAAAGATCCAAGCAATGAAGGCCCCATCGCGTTGAATTCGCCGATGTCCACCTGCCGTTCCGCTGATCGAGGATGGGTAGATCAACCGCTCCATCTCACGCAGCCCGTTAAGGTAAAGTGCAAAAACACGCAAAAGCTTCACGCCCCCAGCAGTAGTGGCCACACCACCACCGACCATGGCGAGCCCCATCAGAATCATTCCCGGCGTTCCCAGCCCTGACCATTGCTGTGCCTCAGCCCAATCGGAACTGACAAACCCTGTCGTCGTCAGAAAAGAGAGCACAGTGAACATACTGCCCCACAAAGACCGTAATCCTAACTCCGCATTCATCTCAGCGTTGACGTCATAAGCACCCAGCCAGTGCCTGAAAAACAAGATGAGTGGAACGGATACCACAAAAAGCAGACCCACGCGAAATTCGGGGTCTTTGTCCAGACGCGAGTAACCCGAAGCCGCAGTATCAGACGAAAAAGTCAGACGTGACAGGGCAAAGAACAAAAACAGAAACAGGATCGCTTCGCCGGTCAATCCCGACGTCGACCCTTCGAGACCGCCAACTGGTGATATCCCGGAAGTGGCCATGATTGACATCGCATGGCAGATTGCAGTCAAGCCTTTTTCGCCTGCAATCAGAAGCAGAACCCATATGACACCAGTAAGACCGGTATAAACTGGAACGAGCGTTCTTGAAATCTTAAACAACCGCCCGCGAGGATCGGCTCTTTCACTTTGCACCACGCCGAAAACAGCACGCCCTGGCTCCCCCTTGGCCGTTACTTCAAATCCGCCCAAGGACAAAGGCGCCAAGATAGCAGAGGCGGCAATCCACATTAGCAGCCCCCCCATCCAGCCCACCTGAGCGCGCCACAGATGCAACGGCGCAGACAGCCGTTGAGGATCAGGAAAAACATTTGCACCGGTCGTCGTCAACGCGCTGACCATGTCCAGATAGGCATTGAGAAAAGTCGTTGTGCCCAATGCGTCGTGGAGGGGAATTGCCAAAAAAATCGGCATGAACGCAAACGTCGCAAGCAGCGCGGCCAGTTGGCCCAAAGTACCCCGTTTCGGAAACCGGTTGAGCATTGCCAGCGCAACCATCGCCACAATCACCAGTCCAACCAGACCCGAATAAAAAAAAGACCGAGATGTTGGATGATCATTTAGCGCCAGCGAATAGCTGGCCGGAATCCACATGGAAATCGATGCAATTCCCCAAATAACCAGGAACAGCGGCATGCGCCGCAAGTACCCGATTTTTTGCTTTGCCCGGACCGCCATCAGAAAAAATCGATTGAAACCTGCATGAGCCGTTCGACCTCGGCGACATCGTCGGCCATGGCGAAAATCGCCAAAACGTCTTTTTCTTCGATCCGAAGGCTTCCGGTTGGTCGAAGAACCTCGTCACCCTTGCGCACAGCTCCGACAAGTACGCCTTCGGGAAAGTCGATATCGCGCAATTTTTGACCTGCCATGGGAGAGGTCGACAAAACCTCTGCCTCGATCACTTCAGCCTCGGCATCGCCGATCGAATAAACCTGGCGTACACGGCCATGGCGAATGTGGCGCAGGATGGAACTGACTGTGGTCGCGCGCGGGTTGATATACGCATCAACACCCAAGGGGCCCATCAGCGCCACCATACTCGGGTCGTTGACCAGCGCGATGGCCAGCGGACATCCGTCAGCCTTTGCCCTAACGGCCGCGAGCATGTTGGTCCGGTCATCATCGGTCACCGCCAACATTGCATCAGCGCGTTCGATTCCCGCTTCTTTGAGAAGCGCGGAATCAAGGCCGTCTCCATTCAGAACAATGGTACGTTCCAGCGCTTCGGCTGCCCTTTCCGCACAACGTCGGTCGCGCTCAATGATCTTGACCCGTACCCTTCCCTCACGCTCCTCCAGTGTCTTGGCCACTTCCAGACCGACATTTCCGCCGCCGACAATCACAATCCGATCCTGACGTTTCTGGGTCTTGCCAAAAACTTCCATGGTTCGATCCACGTCTTCCACTGCGGTAAAAACGTAGCATTCATCGCCGACGAAAAGTTGATCATCAGGTTCGGGTGCGAACAGCGAACCGGCTCGTCGGACGCCGACAACAATAGACTTGAGGGTTGAAAACAGGTCTGTCAGCTGCCGCAATGGCGTGTTGATGATCGGGCAAGCCTCTTCAACTCGGATGCCCAAAAGCTGCGCCCGACCGCCCATGAAAATCTCGGTGTCAAACGCTGCAGGTGCAGATAAACGGCGCATGGCAGCGGCGGCCACTTCGCGCTCGGGGCTGATAACCACATCGATAGGCAGGTGGTCGCGCCGGTACAAATCCGAGTGGATTGCCTCGAGATAGGACTTCGCCCGTAAACGCGCTATCTTTCGTTGGATTGAAAAAACCGAATGGGCCATCTGACAGGTGACCATGTTCACCTCATCTGAATGAGTTGCCGCAATGATCATATCTGCGTCTCGCGCACCTGCTCGCTCTAACACATCCGGATAGCTGGCAAAGCCCGCGATTCCCTGTACATCCAGCGTTTCCGTGGCCCGGCGCACAAGGTCGGGATTGTTGTCAACGACCGTGACATCGTTCAACTCTCCGGAAAGGTGACGCGCGATCTGCCATCCGACCTGACCTGCGCCGCAAATAATGACCTTCATTTCTCTGGCCCTTCTGCCTGAGCGTTTTGAATGACAGATGCAATTCTGGCGGTCAATTCAATTGTCTTAAACCCATGGTTGAGGCAATGTAAGCTAATGAAAACAGTGATCCCCACCAGCTTGCTCATCCTCGCTCTTACGGCCTGCGGTCCGCTGTCTCTGTACTATCGCGAAGGCGCATCAGTTTCGAAGATGCAGACCGAGACCACTGATTGTCAGATCAAGGCGCTCCGAGACGCTCCGGTCGCAAACCAGGTTCGCCAAAGCCCACCAATCTATTACCCTGGCCGAACCGTCTGCAACAGCTCTGGCCAATGCTACACAACCGGCGGTTGGTGGCAGCCGGGGCACCTCTATACCGTCGACGTCAATAAGGGCCTTCGCAATCGCGTCGAGGCACAGTGCATGGCGCAAAAGGGCTACCGGCCGGTCAGCCTTCCGCCTTGCAGGCCAAACGTGAAATCTCTTGTTCCGGCGTCTCGGACAACGACCTTGCCGCCGCTGGGCAAAGGGGCGTGTTTTGTCAGATTCGACGATGGCACATTTCAGATCATCACCCCGCAACAAGCGGGGTGACTCTTTCATGTCTCCTATTCTGCCGGTTCCGTTTCGTCCACATGCGCAACCCGGGCACCGGATTTGTTGGATGTGACAACTCCAAGCGACTTCAACTTACGATGCAACGCGCTACGCTCCATCCCGACAAAGCTTGCGGTCCGACTGATGTTTCCACCAAAGCGGTTGATCTGCGTCAAAAGATATTCCCGCTCGAACGCCTCGCGTGCTTCACGCAAAGGCAGTGTCGCCAACGCCCCGGACAAAACGACACGCCCTTCGTCTTCGGCACTTTGATCCTCGTTAGGAAGTTCCCGCGCTTCGATCACGCCGGCGCTCTCCCCTAAGATCAAAACTCGCTCCACCAGGTTCTTGAGTTGCCGCACATTACCCGGCCAGATCATCGTTTGCATCAGGGCAACGGCCTCGTCGCTAAGCTCACGTAGTGGCAATCCCTGTGTCTCGTGACACATGTCGATGAAATGCTGCGCCAGCATCGGAATGTCTTCTCGCCGCTCTTCCAATGAAGGCACGGCCACCGGAACCACGTTCAGCCGGTGATACAGTTCCTCACGGAAGCGCTCCTCGCGAATTTCGTTTTCAAGGTCCCGGGTTGTCGAAGAGATCACGCGAAGATCAACGCGAACCTTGTCTGTTCCGCCCACTCTTTGAAATTGCTGATCGACCAGAACGCGCAGGATCTTTGACTGCGTACCAAGCGGCATGTCGGCCACTTCGTCGAAATAAATCACACCTCCATGCGCTTCCTCCAGTAACCCGGATTCTATGCCGCGTTCAGAAGATTCACGCCCAAACAGCACTTCTTCCATGCGCTCGGGCTCCATCCCCGCACAATTAACGGTCACGAATGGAGCGTTTGCGCGATTTGAATGGGCGTGGATATAGCGTGCGGCGATTTCCTTGCCTGAACCCGCCGGTCCTCGCAACATTACTCGCCCATTGGATTTCGTGACCTTGTCCAACTGGTTCTGCATCGTACGGAAGGCAGCGGACTTACCGATCATTTCGGAACAACTGACTTCGCGCCGTTTCAGCGCGGCATTCTCGCGCCGCAGACGCGATGTCTCCATCGCGCGCCGGATGACAACCATCAACTGATCAATGTTGAAGGGTTTTTCTATGAAATCATAGGCACCTTGTTTGATTGCAGCCACCGCAATTTCTATATTGCCGTGCCCGGATATGATCACAACCGGTACATCGGGATTGTCGCGCTTCACCGCTTTGAGGATATCAATCCCGTCCATCCGGCTGTCCTTGAGCCAGATATCCAGGATCAGCAGCCCCGGCGGCTCGGAATTGATTGCCGTCATACATTCATCCGAATTGCCAGCCAGGCGGGTGGAATACCCTTCGTCCTCCAGGATATCGGACACCAGTTCGCGAATATCGCGCTCGTCATCTACGATCAGAATATCACTCATGATTGGCCTGCTTTCAAATTGGGTTTAATTGCCTGCTTTTGTGGTTCGGATCTCGGGTCGCTCCGGACCCTTGGTAAGCGGATCACGGCCATTGCACCGAAATGGTCCTGTCCGTCGAAAACCGGCGCATCCTCCAGGGTGAGATTGCCGCCGTGTTCTTCAATGATCTTCTTGACGATGGGCAAACCGAGCCCGGTACCTTCGTCTCGCGTAGTCACATAAGGCTCAAACAGTCTCGCCCGATCCTCAGGTAACCCAATGCCGTTATCGGCTATCGTGATTTGGACACCATCGGTAAGCTCCCTCATCGCCACGCGGATTTCCGGAGCATGATGTTCAAGGACGCCATTTTTCTTAAAAGTTTCAATCGCTTCTCCGGCGTTTTTGATAAGGTTTGTCAGTGCTTGATTGATCATCGTCGCATCCACATCCACAATGATGGGTTCTTCAGGAAGATCCGCCTCGATTCTGACATCCGGTTGCCCTGCCTGCTGTAACAGCACGGCTTCCCGAACCAACTCGACCAAATCTTCTTCGTGCCGGTCCGGATCTGGCATTCGCGCAAATTTGGAGAACTCATCGACAATACGCCGTAGATCATTGGTCTGACGCACGATTACATCCGTCATCGCCGTGAGAACATCACAGTCTTCCCCATCAAGCTTATGCGAGAATTTTCGTTTTATTCTTTCAGCACTTAACTGAATTGGCGTCAGCGGATTCTTGATTTCGTGTGCAATCCGTCGGGCCACATCGCCCCAAGCAGCCATACGTTGTGCACTGACCAGATCAGTGACATCGTCAAAGGCGACCACATAGCCCTCAAGTCTGCCATCCTCGTTACGCCGAGTCGACATTCGAACTAACAGATTTTCCAGCCGACCCTTCCGGGTCACTTTGACTTCTCCCTGAACAGTCTCCTGCGTCCCGATTTCCAGTGTTTCGAAAAGTGGCAGGAACTCTGGTACCGCAACCCCCAAAGCCAGACTCTGTTCATCACCCGTCCAATCGAGCAAGCGTTCTGCCGATCGGTTCACAAAGGTGATCTTTCCGCCCGAATCCAGCCCTACAACGCCAGAAGTAACCGAGCTCAAAACCGAATCGAAGAGCCTACGCCGGCGTTCGATTTGTTGCGTGTTCTCAAGCAAGGCGTCGCGTTGGCCTTTAAGTTGTCGCGTCATCTGATTGAAGTAGCGACCCAACATCGATATTTCATCATCTCCATCACCTTCGGCCACTTGCACGCTCAAATCCCCTGCCCCAACACGCTGTGCCGCCGTTGTCAGCCAGCCGACCGGGCGCGACAATCGTTCAGCGAACCACATGCCTAAGGACACCGCAGCCAGAATAAGGATGACCGCAAATCCCAGATACAAAAGCCCGAATTCAAAAAGAACCTTGCCGCGCTCACTTTCCAGTTGCTGGTAAAACCGCACTGTTTCCTTTGTATCATCCAGAAGATTCAGTATTTCGCCGTCGACTTCCCGGCTCACATACAGATAGCGATCCAGATACACTTCCAGGGGAACAAGCGCACGGAATTCGTTGTTGCCCCAGTCTTGGATGATCAGAAAGCCTTCATCGTCCGATTGTACAATCTCATTGTTTGTTGGTTTTTCAAAATTGAATAGGTAAGAACGATCTCCCCGTGCTCGGATTTCACCTGTTCCGTCGATGATATAGGCTTCGCGTAATCCGCGTTGTATCTGGCTTTGGCCCTGCGCCAGCACTTCGCGCAGCTCGGCGTCAGTAACAAAATAGTTCAATTGACGCGCCCGATCGAGAAAACGTGCAAGAACAATCGCGTCTTGGCGCAAGCCTTCGCGGTGCTCCAGTTCATAGGCTTCGGCAGCGGACAGAGATGACCCAACCACCTGGCGCACTCGATCCGAAAACCAGCCTTCCAAACCAATATTGATGGTCAGCCCCGCAAAGATCGCAACTGTAACCGTCGGGACCAACGCCAACAACGTGAATGCGCCAATCAAGCGCAAATGCAGGCGCGACCCGGCCGACTTGGCGCGGCGTGCCACAACCAAACGCCCCAGCTGCCCCAGCACCAATGCGGCAAGGAACAGGACGTAGACCAAATCTGCCAGCAAAACGAGCCGCAAGGCCGATGCGGAAGCGCCAAGATCAAATGGACCGATGACAAGATACGTTGCAAAGGCCAGAACAGGCCCTAAAAGAACAAGCCCCAACGTCCCGAAATTGCGCAATCTTCTGGACTTGCGCCACCGATTGATCGATGGGATTGACCCGTACTGTGACCGGGATACCACCTGCTGCCCTCATTCTGATGTGCCGCAAAAGCGGCTTACCGCAATATTTCGTGGTCTTTGCCGGGTGGACACCCAGCTGCCACGGTTTGTGTGGCGATATTACATCAGTTTGCGGCGTCGTGTCACCTCTATATCGAGTTCTGTAATCTTTTTTCGAAGTGTATTCCGGTTAATCCCCAGAAGGTCTGCACATTTTGCTTGATTGCCTCCAGTCGCATCCAACGCAATTTCAATCAACGGCGCCTCGATCTCTCGCAGAATCCTTTGGTACAACCCAGGCGCAGGCAGCATATTTCCATGCAGATCGAAATATCGGCGCAGGTGGCGTGCTACCGAAGCTGACAATTTCTCCTTATCGCCGCCACCCAGTACTGGCTCAATCTCTGGCTGACTGCCCAGTACCGCTTCGACTTCCGAACGAGCGATCTCGTTCCCTCGGCTTGTCAGGCCCAGCCTCCGAACCGCGTTTTCCAGTTGCCTCACATTTCCGGGCCACGAATACCGTCGCACGAGATCGAGTGCCTCTTTTCCAAGCCACCGTTTCGAAGAGGTGTCATTTGCCTCGCGAGCCAAAAAATGTTCAACCAATAGGGGAATGTCGTCAACCCTTTCGCGCAAAGCCGGCACATGGAGTGTCGCCCCGCATAAGCGGTAATAAAGATCCTGGCGCATGCGTCCACCTTCCATCGCTTCCGCCAGATCGCTTTGGCTGGTGGCAATGAACCTAGGAATGTGATCGCCTGGAGAATCGATCATCCGAACTATCCGCGCCTGAATATCTTCCTCGATATCCGCCACCTCATCGATCAACAATGTACCGCCGCGAACCCGGGCCAGAACACGCGCCGGGCCGTCCAGTTCCCGCAGATCTGCGCCGGTAACAGTGATAAACGGCAAGGTTCGACGGTCCGAAAAGTCATGAAGGGCCCTGGCGATTAGCGATTTACCGGTGCCGCTTTCGCCCGAAATCATCACCGGCAAATCCGTGTTCATTACCCGCGCCACCAACCGGTACAAGGCTTGCATGACCGGTGTACGTCCCACCAAGGGCAGTTCTTCGGGGCGTTCACTGCGAGCATCTCGCAGTTCTGGAGGCGAACGTCGCTTTTGCTCCAAGGCGCGAGCCGTCCGCTTCATCAGATCTGGCAAATCGAACGGTTTCGGCAAATAGTCATAGGCTTCTGCCTCGGCCGCCTGAATGGCCGTCATGATCGTGTTTTGCGCGGAAATCACGATTACCGGCAGGCCAGGCCGGTCCTGGGCGATCTTCGGCAGCATCTCCAACCCGTTGCCGTCCGGCATGACCACGTCGGAAATGATGACATCTCCCTTGCCCTCGCCGACCCATCGCATCAACGTGGTCAGCGAACTGGTTGCGTGAACTTTGCACCCCGCCCGCGTCAGGGCCTGCGTAAGAACCGTTCGGATCGTACGGTCGTCGTCGGCGACCAGAACTGTGCCATCCATCAAATGTTCTCCTCTGGGTTCGCATCGCGCGGAGCGCGGCGAAGTGACAAGCGGAATACGGTTCGCCCTGGAACCGAATCCACCGATATCCATCCATCATGGTCGGAAATAATTTTGCTGACCAAAGCCAGCCCAAGGCCCGTTCCATTCTCGCGCCCGGACACGAACGGATCAAAGATGTCGGCCTTGATGTCTTCCGGCAACCCCGGCCCATCATCGACTATCTCGATCTGCAATGGAAGTGAATGCCCGGACCCGTCGCTTCGTCGCAAGCGGAAGGAATGTTCAAAATAGGTACGCAGTCGTATTGTGCCGCCTTCGCTTCCCGCCGCTTCGGCGGCGTTTTTCAGCAGGTTCAAAACGACCTGCAGCAACTGGTCCGGATCGCCATAAGCCATTGGCAAAGACGGGTCGTAGTTCTCGACAATCGCCATGTTCGCCCCGAAACCCAGCAATGCCGACCGGCGTGCCCGATCCAATACATCGTGAATATTGACGGGTTTGAGACCCGGGGGCGAGAGGTTGCCGAACTGCTCAACCTGCTCCAGCAGTTTCACGATCCGCCGACTTTCCGCGACGATCAGATCCGTCAATTCAAGGTCCTGAGGGTCCACATTCATCCCAAGCAGTTGAGCGGCACCGGTAATACCCGCCAGGGGGTTTTTGATTTCATGAGCCAACATTTCGGCCATTCCGATTGCAGACTGCGCGGCGGACTTGACCGAGTGATTCAGAGTCATCCGCCCCGAAAGCTCTCGCGGCGAGATGGTCATGATCATCGACCCCGGTTGGCCAACAAGCGGAGCAATCTGAAGAGCACATTGCAGCGGGCTACGGTTGCCGGAACCTACATCGACATCATTGACAAAAAGAGGGGTGCCGTTTTTGCGCGCTTTCACAAACGCGGGCTCCAACGGAGCATTCACCGCGATCTGATCCCAGACGGGTTCACCGATGACAGATTTTCGTGAGGCGTTAAGAAAACCTTCACCGGCAGAGTTGATGTCAGCGATCCGATCCGCCGGGTCGATGATGAAAGCGGGTACTGGAAGTGACGTCCAGATATCCTGATCTAATGTCATGCGGCCGCCTCCTTTCTTGCCAACAACGCATCCGGAAGAATTCGCTTAACCTCTTGTGGGTCGCGACAAGTCAGTACCGCACGGCGCAGCGTCGCACCTGTTCCCGCCTCGTCCATGTACCACCCCAGGTGCTTGCGCGCGACGCGCAAGCCAAGATCGGTCCCATAAAACGCCAACATTGCTTCATAGTGAGCAGAGATCACATCAATCAGATCGTTGCCCATCGGAATTTCCGGCGCTTCCGCCCCATAAAGTTCATGACAAATCTGAGCGAGAATCCACGGCTTACCCTGCGCACCGCGCCCAACCATCACGCCATCCGCACCGGATCGGGCCAAAGCATGGCGCGCCGAGGTGGGATCAGTAATATCACCGTTGGCGATCACCGGCACTGAAACGGCCTCTTTGACCTCGCGGATTGCAACCCAGTTTGCACGCCCCTTGTAGAACTGGCACCGGGTGCGTCCGTGTATCGTTACCATTGATACTCCGGCGTCGGCTGCCCGCTTGGCCACGTCAGGGGCATTGAGCAATTTGTCGTCCCAACCAAGCCGGGTTTTCAGTGTCACCGGAATGTCGACTGCCTCGACCACCGCCTCGATTAGCTTCAACGCATGATCCGGAGTTTTCAGAAGCGCAGAGCCGGAATATCCGTTGGTCACCTTCTTGGCCGGGCATCCCATATTGATGTCAATGACCCGCGCGCCCCGATCCGCGACCTGCTTTGCGGCCTCGGCCATCCAGTGCGCCTCTCGCCCGGCCAGTTGAACCGCCGTGTTTTCGACATCCGCCGATAGTTCCGCCCGCTCTCGCACACCTGGTTTGGCTTGCACCATTTCCTGGCTGGCGACCATTTCGCTGACTACCATGCCAGCACCGAAATTCATCACAAGGTCACGAAAGGGCCGGTCTGTGATTCCGGCCATGGGTGCCAGTACAACCGGCGGATTCAGTTTTTTTTCACCCAGACGCAGGTCCAAAACGCTTAATCCTTGTGCAGTTGAGTTTTGAATACCGAAATTTCAGCATTTGAACAACGAAACGCCACGGCACAAGGTTAATAATTCGAAGTTTGCATAATTTTTCACCACCTGGAGTCCGGTGATTGCCTCTGCTTTCACCTCATCCTAAACAGAGGCTGTATCGACGGAGAACTTCCCTGAATGAAAACCGCCGCCATCATCGTCGCCGCCGGGCGTGGTCAACGGGCAGGTAGCGGAACTCCCAAGCAGTGGCGCCAATTGGCGGGACGTCGGGTTATCGACTGGACCCTTGATGCATTTCACGCAGCAGGGTTGGACCAAATCGTACTGGTCCTGTCAGAAGAAGACAGCACCGCTTGGCAAGAGTTTTCGGTATCCGGCCTCTTGCTGGCAAAGGGCGGTACGGATCGGGCTGGCTCGGTTCAAAGCGGACTTCGTGAATTGGAGGGATTGGGCATCACTCACGTCCTCATCCATGATGTCGCGCGCCCGTGCGTATCACAAAGGATCATTCAGGATGTTCTTGACGCTTTGAACAGCAGTTGCGCCGCAGCGCCCGGGATTCCAGTAACCGACGCACTTTGGACCGGTGACGGGAACCACGTCACCGGTACACAAGACCGGTCAGGGCTTTTTGCGGCCCAGACACCGCAAGGATTTCACTATGCCACTATCCGGGCGGCCCATGACGCGCATCCGGGTGGTGCCGCAGATGATGTTGAGGTGGCGCGCGCGGCTGGAATCAACGTGTCAATCGTGCCGGGTGACCCGGACAATCTGAAAATTACCCGCCCCGAAGACTTTGCGCGGGCAGAACGAATTTTGGGAGCAGCCATGGATATCAGACTTGGCAATGGTTATGACGTGCACCGCTTCGGCGACGGAGATCATGTAGTCTTATGTGGTGTCAAAGTTCCACACGACCGTGGACTGCAAGGCCATTCGGATGCCGACGTCGGGATGCACGCCGTGACCGACGCCATTTACGGTGCGTTGGCGCAAGGCGATATCGGGCAACACTTCCCCCCATCGGATCCGCAATGGAAGGGAGCGTCTAGCGAGATATTTCTGCGCCACGCTATCCAACTTGCGGCGAGTATGGGCTTCAAGGTGTCGAACATCGATTGCACCTTGGTTTGCGAATACCCCAAGATCGGGCCGCATTCTGCAGGTATGCGCGAACAGATGGCGCAGATCATGGATCTCAGACCAGATCAGGTGTCGGTCAAGGCGACAACCTCAGAACGGTTGGGGTTCACCGGGCGCGGTGAAGGAATCGCTTCGATCGCAACGGCTTGCCTGGTGCGCGCATGACACTGGCACAACTGATAGGAACAGTCTGCGGCGTCGGTTATTTGCGCCCTGCCCCCGGCACCTGGGGATCTTTGGCGGCCTTACCTCTGGCCTTGGGCCTGCACACGGTCGGCGGCTTCCCTCTGCTGGCGTTGGCGACGGTATCCGTTTTCTTAGGCGGTCTTTGGGCCACCCGGAAAATGACGGCGGGCCAAGACGATCATGACCCGTCCGAGATTGTCATTGATGAGGTTGCCGGACAGTTCATCGCCCTTTGGGCCATTTCCTATCCGGCCTGGGCGCATGGATTCGAGATTACCGCGCTTTGGCCAGGCTGGATTTCCGGTTTCCTGCTGTTTCGACTGTTTGACATCACCAAGCCGGGTCCTGTCGGCTGGGCCGACCGGCGCGGCGATGCTATGGGTGTTATGCTGGATGATATCATCGCTGGAGCGTTTGCGGCGGTCGGTGTTGCCATACTTGCGGTTATCTCACATGGGGTTTTGGGGTTGTGAACGTCTCTGACCTTCTTGATCGCGCCAAGGCATTGAACGTGATGATCGCCACCGCAGAAAGCTGCACCGGAGGTCTGGTCATAGCCGCATTGACAGAAATTCCGGGCAGTTCAGCCGTGGTTGAACGCGGGTTTGTGACGTACACGAACGAGGCCAAACGGGAGATGCTGGGCGTCTCTGCCGCCACGCTGGAAACAGTGGGGGCCGTTTCGGAAGAGGTGGCGCAGCAAATGGCCGAAGGCGCCTTACGGAACTCACGGGCGCAGCTTGCCGTATCAGTTACCGGAATTGCAGGGCCGGGCGGATCAGAGTTCAAACCCGAAGGCCGAGTCTGCTTTGGTTTGTCTGGGAATGGGATAGAGACCACCTCGGAAACTGTGGAGTTCGGAGCGCTTGGTCGGGAGAATGTACGTACTGCCGCCCAGGAGCACGCGCTGAGCCTGTTGGCACAAGGGCTTCTTCGGATCGCTCAAAAATAAGGCACATTGCGCCAAAACGCGCATAAAACGACAACAGTTGACCAAAAGACGCATAAAGAGGCGGGCGTTTTGCAGGCTGCCTCTTTTTTCCTCTCGGCCATTTGGGTTCAAGGCTCTCCACACTCATTCAACGAGGCGTTGCCCCGTTTGTCGAAAGGAGAACGGCCCATGAATGGAGCCGATACAGCCTGGATCATCGTCGCAACTGCGCTGGTCCTTTTCATGACCCTGCCAGGTCTTGCCCTGTTCTATGGCGGTCTCGTTCGGGCACGCAACGTGCTGAGCGTGTTCATGCACTGTTTCGCAATCGCTTGCCTCATGAGCGTTCTTTGGATGATAGCTGGATATTCCATCGCCTTCGGCAACGGTACATCAGGAATCTGGGGAGGGCTCGACAAGGCATTTCTCGTCGGCATTACTCCAGACAATCTGTCGGGCACATTGCCCGAGATCCTGTTCTTCGCCTTCCAGATGACCTTTGCCATCATCACCCCGGCGTTGATCATCGGTGCATATGTGGAACGCGTGGGATTTTGCTTTGTCCTGACCTTTTCGGGCCTCTGGATGCTGCTTTGTTACGCACCGGTGGTTCATTGGATCTGGGGCGGTGGTATCCTGACCGATGGAGGGATCTTAGGCGAAATCGGTGTACGCGATTTTGCGGGCGGCATAGTCGTGCATGAAACAGCCGGCCTTGCAGCCCTGATCATTGCAGTTTTCCTTGGGCCACGTCGCAACCGCACGGTTCCACCGCACAATCCGGGTTTTGTCATGATCGGCGCAGCGATGCTCTGGGTTGGCTGGTTCGGCTTCAACGGCGGCTCGCAGCTGGCTGCGGATGGTGGCGCGGCGATGGCATTGACTGTCACACATATCTCTGCTGCGACCGCTTCGCTGACATGGGCGCTTTGGGAGCGGATCAAATACGGCAAGGCGTCCCTGGTCGGCCTTGTTACAGGTACCATCGCGGGCCTCGCGTCGATAACGCCCGCGTCGGGTTACGTCGATCCGGTCCAGGCCCTGATTATCGGCGCCATTGCCGGGATTCTGTGCCAGGAAGCGGTCAACGTCGTCCGCAACCTGCTCAAGATCGATGACACGCTTGACGTGTTCGCCGTGCACGGAGTCGGTGGCATTTTCGGCACCATCATGATTGCCGCTTATGGGCTGGGAAGCTGGACAGCCCAACTGGGCGGGCTGGTGATCGTTGGTGCCTTTACGGCAGTTTTCACAATTGTGTTGGTCAAGGTGGTTGCACTCGTCACGCCGCTTCGCGTAGATGCCGAGACCGAAACAAACGGGCTCGACCTCTCTGTCCACGGCGAGCGGGCCTATGACATGAGTAGCTAAGCCCACCTTGGCATGCTCTGCCGCCCGCAAGGGCAAAAGCGGGCCTCTTGGGGGTCCGCTTTTTCTTTAACTTGGTCATGCGCCGCCCAACCGGTCAGCAAGGTCCGACGCCCGCCCACCCGTTCGGAGCAGAGACCAGACCTCGTCCGCCTGTTGTTGTCCAATCAGTTTCGCGGCCTTCTCCCTTACACGGGATTCCCGATCTGACAACGAGATAGGAGCCGCCAAGTCATGTTCGGCCTCCCGCTTGACGCCATCCCGGCGCAGAAGAGTTAAGCGCGATTGGGTCTCGGACAAGGTTTCATCCTGCTCGACCGTTATACTTTCGCGCAGCGAAATCAGGCGTGGATCGGAACAGACCTTGTCGGAATAGCTGTCAAGTCTTGCGGTGTCATAACCCAGTGCCTGCATTGCCATCACCGTGCGGTAAGAAAACTTCGCCCCAAGCCCCCCTGTCGGAGCCGACTGATTGCAAACGCTCATCCATCTGGGGTGGGTTTTAATGGTGATCTCCGCCACTTCGGGTTCGGCGATATCCAGCTTCAGCCCGGCTTCCAAAGCAGCATGCAGACCGTGACAGCAGGCATGGAACTTGTGACTGACGTTTTCGAACAGCCAGTTCTCCCCCAGGCCGTCCAGCGCTGCGTTGGTATTTCCGGCCCCATGATGGGTTGCACCAAAACCGAACGGGCCTTCCAGTGCCATTTCGCTGGGTTCAAATCCACGCTGCACCAACAGAACCGCCTCAATACCATTCGATGCAGCAATTCCCGCGTTATAGGGTTTGCCCATGGTTCCGAATTGCGCCTTAAGCCCCGCCGCACGAGTCGCGGTGAGACCCAGAACTCGCTCGATTTGTTGCTCGTTCAATCCCGCCATACGGCTGGCCGCCGCCGCTGCGCCAAAGGCACCGGCTGTGGCAGTTTGGTGAAACCCGGCCTGATAATGCCCACGCCCCAGCCAAAGCCCTACGCGAATTGAAAGCTCCATCCCGACAAGAGCGGCTTCAAGCATCTCCACGAGCATGCGGTCGCTCCATTCCGCCATTGCCAGCGCGGCAGGAAAAACGGCGACAGACGGATGACCGATATGGGCAAAATGCGTGTCGTCATAGTCAAGCGCGTGGGAAATGGTGCCATTGACCAAGGCGGCTCCGCGCATCGGGGCGGTTCCTTGCCCGAACAATCGGGCTTGCGATGCGCCACTCTCCTCCAGAACCATATCCCGAACGATCCGGGCAACAGGTTCGTTCGCCCCCGCCCGTCCGACCGCCAACCAATCCAGCGCCGAAAGCGAAGCTACGATGCGGGCCTGTGCGCTCGTCGAGACAGGCCCCGCGACAAAAGCGGCCAACTGAGATGTGAAATCCGTCATGAGGCGCAGTCTAGCGCTGGTTCAGCGCGGGTAAAGCCTCAGCCGTACAAGTCGACCGCGCGTTTTTCAAATGCCCTGACGATCCGGTGCATTGCCTCGTTGAACACAACACCGATTATGCCTTGAAGGACTGTATTCCTGAACTCGAAGTCAACGTGGAACGACACGTTGCACCCACCATCTGGCGCGTCCTCGAATGCCCAGTCGGATTTCAGATACCGAAACGGACCGTCGAGGTATTCGGTGTCGATTTTCTTTTGGTCGGGAAACAGGGTCACCCGGCTGCCGAAGCGTTCGCGAAACACTTTGAACGAAATGACCAGATCCGCTTCCATCACCTGAGCCTCTCCAAGCGAATAGGTTCGCCTTATCCGGGCGGCTGCGCACCAGGGCAGGAATTGGGGGTACTTGGCCACGTCGGCGACCAGATCGTACATCTGCTGGGCGGTGTAAGGCAGGTGACGGGTTTCCGAGTGTACAGGCATCAGTTCCGGTTTTACTTGGTGACAATGGCGCGTCATGTCGTATGTTGCGGCCGAAAGATCAAGGGGGGTGACATGAGCCAGCGCGCCTATGTGATAGATGAGATGATCTCGGCCAAGGCCATTGCCGCAAGAATCGAAGAGTTGTGCCGGGAAATTTCCACCGAATTCAACGACACCGACAAGCTGGTCGTTGTCGGTTTGTTGCGCGGCAGCTTTGTATTCATCGCTGATCTGGTTCGGGAACTGGAGCTTCCGATCGAAGTGGATTTCCTTGAAGCGTCCTCATATGGCGATTCAATGGAAAGCAGTAGAGAAGTTCGAATTCTCAAAGACTTACGCGCCGCAATTGAAGGACGTGATGTGCTGGTGGTCGAAGATATTGTCGACACCGGCCATACCTTGAACCATGTCACGAACCTGCTGATCAGCCGCAATCCAAAACGTCTGAAATCCATCGCGCTGCTCGATAAACCGAGCCGCCGCGAGGTGGATTTCCGATCCGATTGGGTCGGGTTCGAAATCCCTGATGAATTCGTCGTGGGTTATGGCATCGACTATGCGCAACGCAATCGAAACCTTCCTTATATCGGCAAGGTCCGTTTCATTCAGGAAGCCGTCTGAACCACGTTTCAAATTTCGATAAGTCAATGAAAATTCTTCATTTATTGCGCATGGCGAAATGGGCTCGGCGCCCGCCATCGGAGAAGCGGGTGAAGCTGGTTTTTGGCGTGATCCTGTTGTGTCTTGTCGTCGTGGGTATCGAATACCTTGGCTGGTGGCCCGACTGGGCCCAGACCAAACCGCTCAAACTGCGGCCTTGACGGGTTTTACCCCAGCAATTCACGTGTTGCGGCGAGGAAAATACCGGTTCCCACCGGAATGAGTTGGTCGGGAAAATCATAGTCGGGATTGTGCAACTGCGGGTGATCCCGCCCGGCCCCCAACCAGAACATTGCCGACCGCGCGCCCTTGCCGAACTGGCCGAAATCTTCGGAGAACCGCTGCGGCACGCTTGTCAGGTTCAAAGAAACCTTTTTCGAACGGCATGCTTTTTCCAGAATTTTCACGGCTTCCCAATGGTTTACACAAGCGTCGAACACATCGTCATAGGTGATTTCCACGCCCAGTCCCGCCGCCTTTGCCTCGCTGTAAACAAGGGCCTCTGCGTCGGCAACCAAGCGTTCCATACGGGCGTCGGATACGGTGCGGAGCGTGACCCAGACCTCTCCCCGTCCGGGTGCAACACCAAATGTCGGTTGCCCGAGTTCCGCATGCGTCAGTGTCGTCAGGGCGTAGTCATCGTTCAGTTCGCCACCCTGTCCCAGGCCGGAAAGCGCAGGCATCAGTTGTACCATTGCGTCAGCGGGAGATATTCCATCCTGCGGCGCGGCCGCGTGAGAGGTCTTTCCGGTCAGAACGACGCGCATTCCACGCGAGGCACAGTTCGTTGCTCTTGTACAAAGTTCGACGGCCCCAAGCTCCAAACTGGGCAAATTGTGCAGGGAAAAAACATAGTCTGGTTCAAATTGTACAAACCTGGGATCACCGCGAAACGCAATTGCGCCCTTCCCGGTTTCCTCGGCCGGCTGAAAAATCAGCACTACGCGACCGCGTTTAGGGCGTTCTGCGGCGAGAGATTCGGCCACGCCCAGTACCATGGTCATGTGGCCGTCATGGCCGCACAAGTGTCCTTTGCCGGGGTACCTGGACGAGTAGGCCGCGCCGGTAAGTTCCTCGATCGGGAGCGCGTCCAACTCGCAGCGTATCCCAACGGTTGGCCCCGCCGTGCCGCTGTCGAACAGCGCGGCAATACCGTGCCCCCCGATTCCGGTGACGATCTGATCCGGGGCATGGCGCTGCAGCAGCTCGGCAATGCGCACAGCCGTTTGCACCTCAGCGCCCGATACCTCGGGGTGCTGGTGCAGTTCATGCCGGATAGCTGTCAGCCGTTCCAGCGTTTCGGGCGTCATGCCTGACCGAGCTTCTTCATCCGGGCCTCGCGCAGGCGGGCGAAATCATTGCCGGCGTGGTACGAAGACCGGGTAAGCGGTGTCGCGGACACCATCAGGAACCCCTTGCCATAGGCCGCTTTCTCGTAGGCGGCGAATTCCTCGGGCGTGACGAAACGGTCAACGCCATGATGCTTTGGCGTGGGTTGCAGATATTGCCCGATGGTCAGGAAATCGATGTCGGCCGCGCGCATGTCGTCCATGACCTGACGCACCTGTTGTTCGGTCTCGCCCAACCCGACCATGATGCCGGATTTGGTGAACATTGCCGGGTCCAGTTCCTTGACCTTCTGCAACAGGCGCAGCGAATGGAAATACCGCGCGCCGGGGCGAACCTCGGGGTACAGGCCGGGGACGGTTTCGAGATTGTGGTTGAAAACATCCGGTTTCGCCTCGACCACGACTTCGAGCACGGAAGGGTCGCATTTCAGGAAGTCCGGTGTCAGGATTTCAATCGTAGTGCTGGGCGAACGATGACGGACGGCGCGGATCGTCTGAGCAAAATGTTCGGCCCCGCCATCCACCAGATCGTCACGATCCACCGAGGTGATGACCACGTGGTTCAGGCCCAGCTTTTCGACGGCATGTGCGACGCGGCCCGGCTCAAACGCATCCAGTTCGTCAGGACGACCCGTGGCGATGTTGCAGAACGTGCACCCCCGCGTACAGATTTCGCCCATGATCATCATGGTTGCGTGCCCCTGAGACCAGCATTCCCCGACATTGGGGCAACCGGCCTCTTCGCACACGGTCACGAGATTGTTGTCGCGCATGATTCTGTGCGTATCGGCATATCCCTTTCCGCCCGGCGCCTTGACGCGAATCCAGCTGGGTTTCTTGGGTTGCGCATTGTCCTTGCGATGCGCTTTTTCGGGGTGGCGTTGCTCGGGAATTTTCAGATCGCGCACGGGCGGTTACCTAATGATTGAGACCAGTTGTTCGCCCCCTATCATATTTGTTCGCCCAGTGTAACGCCAGCGACGCATGGCCGCTATGCGCGACACCGTTTCGCGCGTCTGGTGTATTGATCAGCACGCTTGCCAAGTTGCGGGCCCGGTCTGATACTGGGTGGCAATGTTGTTTTTTTAGCGGAGGTCGGCAATGCCAAGCGAAGCGGAGAAGTTGGTTAAAGAATTCAAAGGCTTGGAAAAGGAACTCAAAGGGATTTCCGCCGCCCATGGAAAAAAGCTGAAAAAAGACGTCACTGACTGGTTGAACCAGGTCTGGAAAAAGGAAGATCTGGTTTCCGAAGCCATCGAAGAGGCCCGCAAGGGCGGGCACGACGGAAAGAAAGCGGACGATTTCAAGGATGACAATACCTACAAGAAGGCTCTGGAGGATTGGACCAAGGCCGTCAAGAAACATCATGAAAACATTGACGAATTGACCGATTTCTCCAAACGTGCGGATACGCTGCATTCCAAGCTGAAAAAGCAGTGCGACAAAGTCGAAAAGGAAGTCAAGAACGGCAAGGCCGGGGGCGATGCCGCCAAGATCGAAGCCACCATCAAGGACGTCAAAGCCGCCCTTCCCGAACTGCAAAAAGCCGGCAAGCAGGCCAGCGGTCTGCCTGTTCACGTGATCTTTTATGCGCGCAAGATCAAAGCTTCCGCCGAAAAAATCGTTGCGGACGCGGTCAAGAAGACTTCGCCGCCCGAGTTTCCCAAGTCGATGCAGGCGGACCAGCGTAAAAAGACGGAACGCAAGATATCGGCGGCGGAACGGAAGATTACGCATTATTGCAAGACGACCAAGGCGAACCTCGACAAGGACCTCAAGAAAGCGGAAAAGTCGCTGTCCATGGCCAAGTCCGAGCTTGCCTCGCTGGAAAAGCTGAACGATGAAATTGCCGCCGCAGCGAAGAAGATGCGCAAGGAAATCAAGGACATCAAGGATCCAAAGGAAAAGCAGGCATTGAACAACCTCATCAAGGTCGTTTCGGACATCTACAAGAAGTGCGAGAAAACCTTTGACGATGTCGATGAACAGGTCGAAGAGGCGCAAGCGCAACAGGTTTGAGCCCGCCTGCCCTGAGTTCGACGCCGCAAAATTCGCCTCATGCGCACCGTTTCCTGCTCGTCTTTGTATCGACGCAATTTGACGCGGTTTTAGCCGTTGAAGCGGCTTAAGAATCGACATAGGTCCGCTCCGAAATCGTGAACCCGCAAGGAGCAAGACCATGAAAGCAGGCGCAAAACTGCCCGACGTGACTTTCCACACCCGCGTACGGGATGAAGCCGCAGGCGGCCCGAACCCGTATCGTTGGGAAGACAAGACCACCGCAGATTATTTCGCGGGAAAGCGGGTCGTCCTGTTCTCGCTGCCGGGCGCGTTCACCCCAACCTGCTCGACCTATCAGCTGCCGGGATTCGAAAAGGGTTTTGACGAGTTCAAGGCCAACGGCATCGACGAGATCTATTGCATGTCCGTCAACGACAGCTTTGTCATGAACAAGTGGGCGCTGGACCAGAAGCTGGA
This sequence comes from Ruegeria sp. YKSE079, assembly GCF_059612845.1. NCBI lineage: Bacteria > Pseudomonadati > Pseudomonadota > Alphaproteobacteria > Rhodobacterales > Roseobacteraceae > Ruegeria > Ruegeria sp. YKSE079. Next base: position 140,651 of record NZ_JBXWRJ010000005.1, read on the forward strand.
AAACGTCAAGGTGATCCCGGACGGTTCGGGCGAGTTCACCCGCAAAATGGGCATGCTGGTCGACAAGGACAATCTGGGTTTTGGCATGCGCTCCTGGCGGTATGCAGCCATCGTCAAGGACGGTGTCGTCGAAGCGTGGTTCGAAGAACCGGGCCTGATGGATAACTGCCCCGACGATCCTTATGGCGTTTCGTCGCCGGAAACGGTTCTCAAGCATCTGACGGAAGCCAAGGCCGAGGTCATGGCCTGAGTTCTGGACCATGAACCGAAAACCCGCGGATACCCGCGGGTTTTCCTGTTAGACGGTACGGGTTGCCTGAACGATCTGTCGCCCAACGTCGCGGATCACCTGTGCCAGATCCTCAAACCATTCGGTATCCCGGGTCGCTTCCCTTCGGATCAGGCCGACGGTCCGGAACGGTTCGGGCTGGTTGAACCGTAACAGTTTCAGTTCGGGAACCGCCGAGCATTCGGATCGCAACGACAGTTCCGGCATCAAGGTCAGACCGAACCCTTCGGCAACCAGCCGCGTCAAGGTTCCAAGCGACGAGGCCCCCATGTTGATGCCGCTGCTTTGCCGGTTCTGCCCGCAAACCTCCAGCGCCTGATCGGTCAGGCAATGGCCATCCTCCAACAGCATCAGATGCGCCTTTTGCAGGTCGATCGGACGCAGCGTGTCTGGGCCTGAGGTCAGGGAAACAAGCCGCGAGGCGGAACCCGCCAAAAGAAACCGGTCCTCGAACAGGGCCGTTTCGACAAAGCCGTTGTCACCGGTTGGCAGCGCGAGAACCGCAGCGTCGATTTCACCCGACCGCAAAGCGGACAAAAGTTGTTCGGTTCGCGCCTCGCGGATCTTCACACGCAAAGACAAATCCCGTGCCCGCAGGGACGCCAGAACACCCGGCAGCAGATATGGGGCCATGGTGGGTATCAGACCCAGAGACAACGATCTGTAGCCCCGGGTCTGATCCCGCGCCAGCCGGTCAAGCCTGTCGGCGGTGACCAACACATCATTTGCATGAGCCAGAACATCGCGCCCCAAGGGCGTCAGGACAACGTCACGCGCTTGCCGTTCGACCAGCGCGCCGCCCATCAGATCTTCAAGGGCCTTGATCTGAACAGACAAAGCGGGTTGCGAGACATGGCAAACCGACGCGGCGCGGCCGAAGTTTCGTTGTTCGGCCAACGCCTTGAAATACCTGAGCTGTCTGAGCGTGAATGACATAAGGGATGATTATCAAACCCCACCATGTCCACAAGGCAAAATTATTCCTTTGCCCAGCACCGGTTTGGACGAAGGCCGGTCAACCGATCAACTGGTCGCTTTCCGCCTGCCCGTCATAGTGCCGTTTCAATCGTTGCAGCGCGATACGCAGAACGACTTTCCCCGAACGCGCCGACCACCCCATGCGTTTTTCTGCTAGCTCCAGCCCCTCAAGATAGCAGCAGCACCGCAATGCGACATCGCTCAACCCCGGCCCCAGATCCGTCAGCGCGCGCGCCACCCTGTCGCGTGCGCGGGAAGCGGCACCGGACCCTGCTTCGCCGTTCACGATTTCTCTGCCGCATCCCGCTGTCAGAAACCTGTCCCAGTTCTGAGTGACATTGGGACCCATTTGCGCCAGTTCGAAGTCTTCGCGCAAACGCTCGCCCGCGCGTACAAGAGCATCGTTGAGAAAGGGCTTTCCTTCCCGGTCACGACGTCTTGCAAGCGCGGCCAATGGGCTTTCGACAGCCGAGTACCGAACCCGACGGGGTCCTTCTTCGTTCAAGCAAGTATCACGCGCCTCAACAACCGCCTTCCGCTGTCCAATGAAACGGGCCGGCATCTCGGCAAAACCACGGTCCTTGCGCGCACGTGCCTGATTTTCATTCTCGGCCAAAAGGCTCCCCAGTGCATTTCGACCGGTTGCAGTGATATGATACCGGCTGATACGTCCGGGCTTGTCGCAAGATATCCAATCTTTCAACGCCAGACCCTGGGCGATTCTGCAGTCGACCACAGCCGTTCTCGTTGCATCGCCCGCTCCGCCATCCCGAACCACGACGGCCTTGTCCATGTCCTCGGCAACTGCCAGGACCGCCCCGGATTCGCAGAGACGCCGCAGGATCCGAACCGCTTCCTGATTGAACAGGTCGGCACTTGACGTCATTTCGCGTTGCTCGGGAGTCCCCAAGGTTCGAGCGGTCGGTTCGGCTCCTTTTCTTTGGCCGAGCGTTGTGAGAGGGGGAAAGTGCTTTTCGGCCAGGGATTGAAGGGCAGCATCGACCAGGGGATCGTCGCGCCGCATTTCGATCTTTCGGATTTGACGCAGTATCGTCGAGGCATGACACCCTGCGGAACGAGCCAAATCCCTGATCGACCGTCCGGCTTCGGTATGGGCAAGGTATCGTTGCGCACCTTCTGGAACCCAAGCCGGAACGGACATTGCAGTGCTATTTTCCATGATTTTGCGCCCTCATCTACGTTGACTCAAATTTCGAATTTGCCCGCGGATTTAAGGTTAACAAAATCTACCTAGAGTTGACTTCGTTACTCGTTCGTTAAAACCACGCGGCGTCAGGTAGAATTCGTTTAAAATGATAAACACTGGTGAAACCAACGAGCGCTTGTATTCATCACGGCGCAACACCCGTTTTAGTTGTGCCATGAACGACGTCATTCCAAACGCATTCATGGAGGCACCATGCAGGACATCACCACGATTTTGTCGACCCTTCGCCGCCCTCGTGTATTGATCAGAGCAGCAAGGCACGGTGCGCAGGAGTACAATCGAAACCGGCACCTGCAAAGGATTTTGGGATATGGGACAATTCCCGGCTCGGGGGCTGCGCTTATGCGTCTGATGGATATGGAGCGGGAAGTGGATGAGCAGCGCCGGTCACGGGACACGGGTTATTCACTGGTCCACCATCTGGACCTGTTGATTGCGCTCATGGGCGAGGCGCAGCTGTACCAAGCCAGCCGCGCCCCTCAATTGTTTTAATTACATAAAGGCATCCGGCATCGACGCTTTCTTTTCCGCGACATAGGCGGAAAGCGCCTCGTGAACCGCTGGGTCCATCTGGGGCTGTTGGTAGTTGGCCAACAGGTTCTCTACCCTCTGCGATGCCAGGGCGCGCGTGTCGCGGGCGCCCTCGTCTTCCCAGGTTTCATAGGGCTTGTAGTCCAACAGCTCGGTTTTCCAGAAGGAATCCTTGAAGTTCGCCTGCGTGTGCGCGCAACCCAGATAGTGCCCGCCCGGACCAACCTCGCGAATAGCGTCCATGGCCTGAGCGTTCTCGTCATATGCGACACCTTTGGCCAGACCGTGCAGAACGCCCAGCTGGTCCGCATCCATGACGAACTTTTCGAAATCGGCGACCAGGCCACCTTCGAGCCAGCCACAGGCATGCAGCATGAAGTTCACACCCGAGAGAAGCCCCATGTTCAGCGAATTCGCCGTCTCATATGCCGCCTGTGCATCCGGCAGTTTCGACCCGCAGAACGACCCGGCCGAACGATAAGGGACGCCAAGGCGACGCGCGAGCTGACCGGCACCATAGGTGATGTGCGCGGCTTCGGGCGTGCCGAATGTCGGAGCGCCGGAATTCATGTCGATCGATGTCACGAACGCACCAAAGATCACCGGAGCGCCCGCACGAACCAGCTGCGAATATGCAATACCGGTCAGAACCTCGGCCAGAACCTGAGTCAGTGTACCGGCGACGGAAACGGGCGCCATGGCGCCGCCGACGATAAAGGGCGACACGATGCAGGCCTGGTTGTTTCTGGCATAGACCTCGAGCGATCCCATCATCACGTCATCGAATGTCATCGGCGAGTTGATGTTGGTGAGCGAGGTCATCACCGTGTTGTTCTGCACGAATTCCTTACCGAACAGGATCTCGCACATTTCAACCGAATCCTGCGCGCGGCTTGGATCTGTGACCGAACCCATGAAGGGTTTGTCACTGAGCGTCATGTGGGCCATCAGCATATCCAGATGGCGTTTGTTCACCGGAATGTCCGTCGGCTCGCACACGGTTCCGCCCGAATGGTGCAACCACTTGGACATGTAGGCGAGTTTCACGAACTTGTTGAAATCGTCCATGGTGGCGTACCGGCGCCCACCTTGCGTGTCGCGCACGAATGGCGGGCCGTAAACCGGGGCCAGAACCATGTTGCGGCCCCCGATGACAACCGATTTCTCGGTGTTGCGGGCATGTTGCGTAAATTCCGACGGGGCGGTGGAGCAGAGCTTGCGGGCCAGGCCGCGAGGAATACGTACGCGCTCACCATCCACATCGGCGCCTGCCTTACGCCAAAGCTCAAGCGCTTCCGGATTGTCGAGGAAATTGACGCCAACTTCTTCGAGAATCGTTTCCGCGTTGTACTCGATGATTTCCAGCGCTTCCTCGTTCAGGATCTCGAAGTTCGGAATGTTGCGCTGAATGTATTTCGCGGTCTCGATTCGGACTGCGGTGCGCTCGGCACGGCGCGCGGCACCGCCGCCTCCACGTGCTCTGCGCCGGGTGTTTGCCTCGGACATGAGAAGTTCCCGTTTTTGGTTAGGTTGGCTTTCATGAATATTTACAGGAACACTTGAACGGCCCGAATGTGGATAACGGCGCTATCGGGGAAAAAGCGACATCGTGTGCGTATGGACGCCAGAACGGGGCAAGAAGCACTCGACATGGCCTCAGCGCATCGCCGGAGACCGAAAAAGGAAGGATGCGACCTCTCGGCAGACAGAAGATTGTTGTCAACACCAGCCACATTTCCTAAAGCGCTGGCTATGACCCAGACATCCCATGACCGCCTTCTCATCATCGATTTCGGCAGCCAGGTGACGCAGCTGATCGCGCGCCGCCTGCGCGAGTTGAACGTCTATTGCGAAATCCACCCCTATCAGACCGTCACGATGGACTTTGTGCGCGAAATGGCGCCAAAGGCCGTGATATTCTCGGGTGGGCCGGACAGCGTGACGCGCGAGGGGTCCCCGCGCGCTCCGCAGGATATCTTTGACTATGGCGTGCCGATCCTCGGTATCTGCTATGGCCAGCAGGTGATGATGCACCAGCTTGGCGGCAAAGTCGAAAGCGGTCACGGCACTGCCGAGTTTGGACGTGCGTATGTTACGCCCGAAAACAGTCTGGACATTCTTGATGGCTGGTTCGCCGATGGCAGGGAACAGGTCTGGATGAGCCACGGCGACCACGTCAGCAAGATCGCCCCCGGTTTCGAGGTCTATGGCACATCCCCGAATGCGCCATTCGCCATAACCGCAGACGTCAGCCGCCATTTCTATGCGGTTCAGTTTCACCCCGAGGTTCACCACACTCCCAAGGGCGCAAAACTGTACGAGAACTTCGTGAAACTGGCAGGTTTCACAGGCGACTGGACGATGGGTGCATATCGCGAGCAAGCCATCGAGGATATCCGCAGGCAAGTGGGCGACAAGAAGGTAATCTGCGGTCTGTCGGGCGGTGTCGATTCCTCGGTCGCGGCGATCCTGATACACGAGGCGATCGGAGACCAGTTGACGTGTGTATTTGTCGATCACGGTCTTTTGCGCAAGAACGAGGCGCAGGAAGTCGTTTCGATGTTCCGCGACAATTACAACATCCAGCTGATCCATGCAGATGAAACAGAGTTGTTCCTTGGGGAACTGGAAGGCCAGTCCGACCCGGAAACCAAGCGCAAGATCATTGGCAGGCTGTTCATCGATGTGTTCCAGAAACATGCCGACACAATTGAAGGCGCGGAATTCCTTGCCCAAGGCACGCTGTATCCCGACGTGATCGAGTCGGTTTCGTTCAGCGGTGGCCCCTCGGTCACCATCAAGAGCCACCACAACGTGGGCGGCCTGCCCGAAAAGATGGGCTTGAAACTGGTCGAGCCCCTGCGCGAGCTGTTCAAGGACGAGGTGCGCGCATTGGGGCGTGAACTGGGCTTGCCGCAAAGCTTCATCGGTCGTCACCCCTTCCCTGGCCCCGGCCTGGCCATTCGCTGTCCCGGGGAGATCACCCGCGAAAAGCTGGATATTCTGCGTGAGGCTGACGCGGTCTATATCGATCAGATCCGCAAGCACGGTCTGTATGATGAAATCTGGCAGGCGTTCGTGGCGATCCTTCCGGTTCGGACCGTTGGCGTGATGGGTGATGGGCGTACTTATGACTATGCCTGTGCGCTGCGGGCGGTGACCTCGGTCGACGGCATGACGGCTGATTATTATCCCTTCAGTCACGAGTTCCTGAGCGAGACCGCCACGCGGATCATAAACGAGGTCAAGGGCATCAATCGCTGCACCTATGACATCACCTCGAAACCTCCGGGGACAATCGAGTGGGAGTGACCTTGAATGCCGGGCAATTTGCCCGGCATTTTTGTTTACGGCGTTGTCACGGCGCCCGATCAGATTTTGCCTTGACCTGATACCAGTTCCGGTCCCTCGTGAGTTCCGGGAGAGGGATATGCAACAGGACGGCATTCAGGTTGGCAAGGCAGCCCTTTGGATGACAGGGGCAATTGCCTCGTTTTCATCGATGGCGGTTGCCGGTCGAGAATTGAGTCTTGCTCACGATACTTTCGAAATCATGATGTATCGAAGCCTGGTGGGTGTTCTCATCGTCTCGATTGTTCTCACAGTGACCCGAAACTGGTCGCAGGTGTCAGCCCGGAGGCTGGGGTTGCATGCCGTTCGCAACACCGTTCATTTCACAGGACAGAACCTGTGGTTTTTTGCCGTAACAGCAATTCCGCTGGCGCAGGTTTTTGCCTTGGAGTTTACGCAGCCATTATGGGTGATCGTTCTGTCGCCCTTCCTGTTGGGTGAGCGGCTGACGCGAGGTCGCGCCGCTGCTGCGATCATCGGCTTTGTTGGTATTCTTGTCGTTGCACGCCCGGGTGCAACACCGCTGAGCATCGGCGTCATGGCTGCCGGGTTGTCGGCGGTGTTCTTTGCGCTGACAACGATCAGTACAAAAAAGCTGACCGGTATCGCCAGCATCGGTTGCATCATGTTCTGGCTGACATTGATGCAACTTATCCTCGGTCTGGCGGCCTCCGGATATGACGGTGCAATCGCTTTGCCTAGCTTGCAATCCGCCCCGTATCTCATCCTCGTCGGGCTGGCAGGCCTGCTTGCGCATTTCTGCATCACAAATGCTCTGGCAATCGCCCCGGCGACGGTTGTTGTTCCCATAGACTTCGTGCGCCTGCCGACGATCGCTGTTATCGGCATGCTACTTTATGGAGAGCAGCTTGATATCTGGGTTCTTGTGGGATCGCTTTTGATTTTTGGCGCGAATTATATGAACATCTGGCTGGAGAAGAGTGGCAGCAAGGCAACAGTCGCCAAAAGGTGAGAAAATCTTAACGCACCGTCAGTGATTGACGGTTCATCTTCAAGACGAATAGTTACCGAACCCAGTCAGATTAACCTGGCGTTCGGAGGATTGCCGTTAAGCGAGTTCAGGTCGCAAATTCGGAGCAAGAGGGAGACAAGAATGAAAATCGCACTTTCAAGTGCGCTGGCGTTGAGTTTGGGAGCAACGGCAGCATATGCAGGCGGTATCGACCGATCTGGTCAGGGCGTGAACATCCTTTTTGAAGAAGGCAATGTCGTGCAATTCCGTCTCGGCTATACAAATCCGGACGTGAGCGGCACGATGCCCAACCTTACGCCGGGGCCAACCTTTGGCCAGCCGGTCGATTCCGGTAATGTTGCCAACGATTTTTTCACGCCGCATCTGGCCTACAAGCGCGAATTGAACGAACGATTGGATTTCGCGCTGATTTATGACCAGCCATTTGGCGCCGATATTGCCTATGCCGCCAATTACCCCCTTTCGATCAACCCCATTCCCGGCGGTCGTTCGGATGTTCTTCGCGCGACGGCGGACACGGACGCAATCACCGCTTTGCTGCGCTACAAGTTTGACAACGGGTTCAGCGCAATCGGTGGCGTTCGCGCGCAGCGCGTCAAAGCGAATGTCGCGGTTCCGATCGCCGCCGGCTACGAGGTGAATACCAGCGCATCGACCGATTTCGGCTATGTGGTTGGGTTTGCCTGGGAACGCCCCGACATCGCGGCGCGCATCGCGTTGACCTACAACTCGGCGATCACTCACGACCTGTCGCAGACGGAATCCCTGAACCCGCCACCGGTTCCGCCCATCCCGCCCGGGTTTGTCGCCTCGTTCGATACCAACAGCGAAATCGAACCCCCCCAATCCGTGAACCTCGATTTCCAGACCGGCATTGCCGCAAACACCCTTTTGTTCGGCAGCATCCGTTGGGTGGACTGGCCGCAGTTGGTCTATAACCCGCCAAACTATCCCCCGACCACCAATCTCGTCGACTACGACGACCCGACCTTTACCTATACCCTGGGTATCGGCAGGAGCTTTACCGAGCAGTTTTCCGGGGCAATCACACTTGGCTATGAGACCTCAACAGGAGGCAGCGTGTCGAACCTTGGCCCGACAGATGGTTTCTGGAGTGTCGGTGTCGGTGGCACCTATACAATGGAAAAAGCAAAGATTTCTGGCGGTGTCCGCTATACGGATATCGGGGACGCGACTGCAAATGGCGCGGGCCCAAATGCCAGGGCCACGTTCACGGGCAACAGCGCCTGGAGCGTTGGCTTCCAGATCACCTACGCTCTGGACTGACGCCCTATCAGCCCAAAAAATCGACGCCCCGTCTGAACAGCGGGGCGTTTTTTATTTCGCATGTTTCGGGTCGCACCTGATTTGGGCGCGTGGCAATACCTGGAAACCATGCAGCAGAAACATCTTTCTCCACAGGCCTGGGCCGAACTGATCCTCTTGGGGGTAATCTGGGGCGCTTCGTTCGTCTCGATCCGCATTGCACTGGATGAGGTGCCGGTTCTGACAACCGTGCTTCATCGCACATTCTGGACCATGTGCGTGCTGTGGATGGTTGTTTTTCTTCAACGTCTTCCGTTACCACGCACGCCGGAGGTTTGGTTGGCCTTTCTGGTGATGGGTCTCTTGAACAACGTCTTGCCTTTTGGGCTGATGGCGTGGGGGCAACTTCATATCGAAAGCGGACTTACCTCGATACTGAATGCCACTACCGCCATTTTCGGCGTCATTGTGGCCGCCGCGCTATTTCGTGACGAACGTCTGACGCCGAGACGGGTGATCGGTGTGGTTTTGGGATTTCTGGGCGTTGCCACCGCTATCGGATTGCACAATCTTACAAATCTCAACCTGAAGAACTCGGCGCAGATCGCTGTACTTGCGGGCGCGTTTTCCTATGCCTGTGCCGGTGCATGGGCGCGTGTGAGGCTTTCACACCTTCCACCCCAAATAGCCGCCGCAGGTATGCTGAGCGGCTCAACCGCAGTTCTTCTTCCTGCGACATTGATGTTTGAGGGTGTTCCGGCTTTCGATCTGCAACCGGTTACCTGGATCGCGATCGGATACTATTCACTGGTCGCCACAGCCGGGGCTTACCTGCTCTATTATCGGGTTTTGTCGACTGCTGGCAGTGGCAACCTGATGTTGGTGACCCTCATTATCCCGCCGGTTGCAATTGTGTTGGGACTGTTTCTGCGCAATGAATCTCTTTCCCCGCAGGCATTTGGCGGCTTTGCGTTGCTGGCCGCAGGCTTGATCATCCTCAAAAAATCCGGACGTAACCGCAATTGACGCCGCCTGCCCCCCGATTTAGCAAGGGCCAAAAGGAAGGTGGGGCATGATTTACGGCTCGGCACAGGATTGGCGTCAGGCGCCGCGCAAGAAGATATTGTTTTTCGGAATGTCGGGACTGGGGAAAACCTATGTCTCGAACATTCTGCGTGATCAGGGGCAATGGTTTCATTACTCCATCGATTATCGCATCGGCACCCGGTACATGGGCGAGTACATTACCGACAATGCCAAAGCCGAAGCGATGAAAATCCCGTTTCTGCGCGATCTGCTGCTGTCGGATTCGATCTATATCGGGTCGAACATTTCCTTCGAAAACCTGACGCCTGTTGCGACCTACCTTGGCAAGCCGGGCAATCCTGCGCTTGGCGGGCTGGAGATTTCCGAATATCGCCGCCGTCAGGAACAGTTCCGTCTGGCCGAGATACACGCCCTGTTGGATACCGAGTATTTCATTGACCGGGCGCAGCGTCTTTATGGCTACCCGCATTTCATCTGCGATACCGGCGGATCGATTTGTGAATGGGTCAATCCCGATGATCCCAGAGATCAGGTTCTTTCCGAACTGTCACGCCATACGCTGATGATCTGGATCAAGGGAGATGACGCCCACACCGAAAGCCTGATCCGCCGCTTTGACAAGGCGCCAAAGCCGATGTCCTATCAGCCCGAATTTCTCAGCAGGGTCTGGGATGAATACCTGGCGGCCAATGACTGTGCCGCCGGTGATGTTGATCCCGATGCGTTCATCCGTTGGACCTATGCCCAGGCCCTGGCACATCGTCAGCCCAGATACGACGCCATGGCCAGAAACTGGGGTATTGCGGTCAGCGCCAACGAGATCGCCGCGATCCGCGATGCGTCTGATTTCGATGAGTTGATCGAGCGCACCCTTGAGAGCCGTGTCCAAGGCACCTAATTAACTGATTTCATTCTAAACGAAAAAGTCCGCACTGATGCCCATCAAGATCCCGTCCGACCTGCCCGCTTATGACGTCCTGACCAAGGAGGGCGTCATGGTCATGTCCGAAGATCAGGCAATGCGGCAGGACATCCGCCCGCTTCATATCGGTCTGCTGAATCTGATGCCCAAAAAAATCCAGACCGAAAACCAGTTCGCGCGATTGATCGGGGCCACCCCGCTCCAGATCGAGCTGAGCCTGATCCGCATGACCGAGCATCAGACCAGGAATACCGCCGCTGAACATATGGAGGAGTTCTATCGCCCTTTTCAGGAGGTCCGGGACGAAAAGTTCGACGGGTTGATTATTACCGGCGCTCCGATCGAGCATCTGGAGTTTGATGACGTCACCTATTGGGAAGAATTGCGGGAAGTCTTTGAATGGACGCAAACCAGCGTACATTCCACTTTTGGCGTGTGCTGGGGCGGTATGGCGATGATCAATCACTTTCACGGCGTCAAGAAACACATGCTGGACGCCAAGGCGTTCGGGTGCTTTCGCCACCGGAACCTTGCCCCGGCCTCTCCCTTTCTGCGCGGTTTCTCGGACGATTGCGTCATTCCCGTCAGCCGCTGGACCGAAATGAAACAAGACGAGATCGACCTGGTTCCCGCCCTGCGCACCTTGCTTGGCAGTGACGAGGTTGGCCCGTGTCTGGTCGAAGACCCCGATCATCGCGCGATCTATATTTTCAATCATTTCGAATATGACAGCGATACGTTGAAACAGGAATACGATCGTGACGTGTCGAACGGAACACCGATCAACGTACCGATCAACTATTATCCGGACGACGATCCGTCCCGAATTCCGCAGAACCGCTGGAGAAGTCACGCGCATCTCCTATATGGTAACTGGATCAACGAAATATATCAGACAACTCCCTTCGATCTGGATGAAATTGGCCGTTAAACTCTTGATATCCATAGGGCTTGCAACCGCAGGCCTGACAGCGCTGGCAACATGGCGTGCAGGCCACCTGGAGGCGCGCGCCGAGGTCGAGTTCCCCCCCGAAGGCGAATTTGTGACCGTGGATGGTGTGCGGGTTCATGCGGTGGTCATGGGCCAAGGTCCGGATGTGGTGCTGATCCACGGCTCGTCCGGCAACACGCGCGATATGACGTTTGCGCTGGCTCCGGCTTTGGCACAAAACTATCGCGTAATCGTTTTCGACCGCCCGGGGCTTGGCTATTCGGAAAGCTTCAACCCCAATGGCGAAAGCATTTTCGAACAGGCAGACATCCTGCAGAAGGCGGCGGCGCAGTTGGGGGCAGAAAAACCGATTGTCGTAGGCCAAAGCTATGGCGGGGCTGTGGCCCTGGCTTGGGCCGTCAGGCACCCTGACAACATTGCGGCGCTGGTCCCCGTGGCAGCCGCATCGAACCCCTGGTCAACGCCCCTAGATCTTTATCACCGTGTCACGTCTCATCCTGTCGGGGGTAAACTTCTTTCCCCGTTGATTACAGCCTTCGTTCCGGAAACTTACATCAACAGTGTGTTTGACGCGGTTTTTTCACCGCAAGCGGTACCCGATGGCTATTTGAGCCATTTTGGTTCCGGGCTTACTTTGCGCAGAGACTCCATGCGGGCAAATGCGAGACAGCGGGCCAATCTATTGGAAGAGATACACGCGCTCTATCCGCTTTATGGTGAAATAGCTGTTCCCACCGAAATCATCCATGGAACCGCCGACGACACCGTCGACCTTGACCTTCACTCCAACTCGCTGTCCCGTCAGATACCGGATGCCAACCTGGCTGTGGTCGAAGACATGGGACATATGCCTCAGGTGGTTTCGGTTCCCGACGTTGTCGCCGCAATCAACCGCGCCGCGGAACGTGCGGGTTTGCGTTAATCGGATTCACATCCCATAGTAAATTCCGGAAAACATTGGGAGACGCCGAATGGCCAAACCGAAAACTGGCGCGATCACCGCGTTTTTTCAGAACGATGCACCCGATGAAATCCGGAAAGCCATCGACAAGGCCGGAAAGGACGACATTCTTTCCCCGTCCTATCCGCACAAGGAGAAAATGAAGGGCAAGCATTACGACCGCGAAATGGAACTGCTGCAGATCGAGCTGGTTAAGCTGCAGGCCTGGGTCAAGGAAACCGGAAAACGGATCGCCATCATCTTTGAAGGGCGCGATGCCGCCGGTAAGGGCGGAACCATCAAACGCTTTCGCGAGAACCTTAACCCGCGCGGTGCGCGCGTTGTCGCGTTGTCGAAGCCTTCTGACGCCGAACGCACCCAATGGTATTTTCAGCGCTACATTCAACATCTTCCGTCTGCAGGCGAGATCGTGTTCTTCGACCGCAGCTGGTACAATCGCGGGGTTGTCGAGCATGTATTCGGGTTTTGCGAGGAAGCCGAGCGGGAACGTTTTTTCCGTCAGGTCGTGCCGCTAGAGCAGGGCCTGATCAACGATGGGATTCAGCTGTTCAAATTCTGGCTCAACGTTGGCCGCGCCGAACAATTGCGCCGGTTTCTCGCCCGGGAAACCGACCCGCTGAAGCACTGGAAGCTGAGCCCCATCGACATCAAGGGGCTGGAAAGATGGGATGCCTATTCCAATGCAATATCCGAAACCCTGACCCTCAGCCATACGGAGGTCAGCCCATGGATTGTGGTGCGTTCAGACGACAAGAAACGTGCGCGGCTGGCCGCAATCCGAACCATCTTGACTGCAATCGACTATGACGAAAAGGACGATGACGCCATTGGTCCGGTCGATCGGAAAATCTGTGGAGGCCCGGAAATCTGGGATGTCTAAACGCGGCTATCACCACGGAAATCTCAAACAGGCTTTGATCGATGCAGCCCTCAAGCTGATCGAGGAAAAGGGGCCGACCGGTTTCACTTTGTCCGAAGCGGCCAAGACTGCGGGTGTCACCCCGGCAGCAGTCTATCGCCACTTCGAAGGGCGCGAAGATCTGATTGCCGAGGCGGCGCGCCAGGGTTTCGAAATGTTCGCCGACCTGATGCAATACGCCTATGACAAAGGGCAACCATCTGCTTTGGCCGCGTTCGAAGCAACGGGACGCGCCTATCTGGCCTTTGCCCGAAAACATCCGGGTCACTACATATCGATGTTCGAAAGCGGAGTATCGTTGAACCGAACCCCCGAACTCGCTGCGGCAGCCAACCGCGCCAAGGCCGTTCTGGAAAAGGCGGCGGCCGATCTGTCGCAGCACATCCCACCCGAAAAACGCCCCCCCGCCTCGATGTTCAGTGCACATATCTGGGCGATGAGCCACGGCGTGGTCGAACTCTATGCCCGAAATACGGGAACAGCATCGCCCTTTCCTCCTGAAGACCTTCTGGAAACCGGAATCGGTATCTATCTGCGTGGATTGGGCCTGATCGCGCCAGATGAGTGAATGATCACAGGGAAAGTCAAAACCGTGGGCTGGGGTGCGGCTTGCGAAGCTGGGACGTGACGTTGATCAAGTCAACGGTTCCCATTCCCTTGATATCCACCGGCCCCAAATCAGACACCTGGAACTCGTCAATCAAGGCAAATTTCATCTCTTCCGGTGCCACGATCTTCATCGGATTGGCAAAGACCTGAAGACGAGAAGCCATGTTCACGGCCGGGCCGAAAACGTCATAGACATATTTCTGGATGCCCACGACCGAACCGACGGCAGCACCTGTTCCCAACCCGATCCGCGCCCGCCATTTGTGCGGATGGCTTTCGTTACGTCGTTCCAGATACCTCAAGAAACGGGTGGCGCAATGCGCGACCGCGGTTGCATGATCCGGAGTCGGATCGGGCATGCCGGATACCGCAAGATAGGCATCCCCAATGGTTTTGATCCGTTCGCACCCGTATTGTTCGACGATCCGATCGAAAGCGGTGAAGATATCGTTCAACTCTCCCAGCGTTATCGTGGGATCGGTTTTCGCGGCAAAATCCGTGAAATCGACAAAGTCCAGCATCACGACCGAGACACTCTCGTAAAGCTGCGGGGTAACGACGCCAAAGGTCTTGAACTCTTCATATACCGATCTTGGCATGAGGTTCAAAAGCAGCCGCTCTACCCTTTCCTTCTCGCGTTCCAGTTCCCGCGTGTTCCGCTCGACCATTGTCGAATAGCTGTCGATCATGCTTTCCAGCTCGCGGATTCGGGTGATGTTCTGGCATTCGACGACAAGTATTTTTTCATCCAACGAGTTGGCCAGTGAAATCGCAATCGCAAATATCAGCGTCCGCCGCTTGGGCTTGATCTGTAATTCGATCGTATATCGCAGACCATTGGTGCGGACATTATCCAGTTCCGCAGTGTCCAACCCCTGCAGGACGTCGGTCAGAGTGGCCTCTGCCTCCGGTTTTCCGAACCACTCGGCAAAGGGTTCGTTTTGAAATACAAACGTTAGATCCGAGGCACGGACCACGGCAATTCCGACACCAATTGCACGCAAAAGATGCTCGTTGATGGCGGCAATACTCATGCCGCGTCCCGGACAACGATTATGGAACGTTTACCTTCGATGGCCGTCAATGCCGTCCTTATATCCTCTTCCGTCAAGCCATGCGCCGCCAGAGCGTTGGCAAACAGGTTGGTCATCTCGTCGAAATCAGTATGGCTGATGTTGAGATTTCGATGAACCGCCTCGATCCTCTCATCGCTGAACGAGGCTGGCCCGCCAATAAGAGAAGAGATGAATTTCGTCTGATGATCCATTAGCCGCGGCATGTCGATATCCGCGAAATAGTCCCCGATCTGGTCGGAATCCAAGGCCATCTCATAGAATGTCATTACGATCCGGCTGATGGTTTTGAACCCGCCGTATTTCTCGTAAATTGTTTGGCTCATGCACCCTCACCGGAAAACCACTGCGCATCTAACATGGTTAGGATAGTACATAAGGCGGCTTTTGTTAAACTTTTTGAATATACGACCATTACTCGATCTAATCGCTGGGCATTAACGCCCTTCCGAGGTTCGTCCGAACTTGCCCGGTCGCGGCACATACTTGCGAAATCAGACGCTCAGATCGTCAGCCCCTGGAATGAAGCCGATAAAGCCCCCACCCTTTTTGAGGCGGGCATCACCGCCGACTTTGCGCCGCAATTTTTCACCCGCACCATAGAGCTCCCTGCGCAGGCGAAACCATGGCGGTCCCTTGTCAAGATTGCTGTTTATGGTCGGATCGGATTCCCGTTCGCTGGATTTTACCACCGCATCCAAATTCGAAGGAGACTTCGACCAGACAAGCTGAACTCCAACGGCTGGAAACGCCTGAAACATCTTCCAGTCTGGGCGGGGGATGGAGATGAAATCGTCCAGATGATCGGAGTAGCATCGAGACCAGTTCAGTAGTTTGCGGCACCCGCTTTGGGACAAGACATAGGCTGCTGCACTGGGTGCCATCTCCAGCATTGGCCTTACGCACATGCCGTTAAGAACCTGCTTCGGCCCAAATCGAAGCGCGCGTGGCGAATAGTCGAGCTTGACCATGTCGAACTCTTCAGACGCTTCGAGAACAGCCCTGATGACACGACCCGCACTGCAGGACATTTGCACGTCATCCTCGAAAATCGCTACGGCAGCGAGATCATCAGCGACCGCCCGCTGCCATATTGCCCTGTGACTTTCGAAACAGGCGATTTCGCTAAGCTTCAACCCCCATCGCAGGCCGCTGCCGGGACGATACCCGTTTCCGAACGCACCTGGAGGCTTGCTGGCATCGACAGCGCTGAAACGCGTCGCCGCCAGTTCCAAAGAGTTGAACTGCTGCTCCATGAATTCCCGGCGCTGGGGAACACGGTCCAGATTGATGTAGTATATTCCGGTTTGCATATCGCTGATCGCCCGCCAACCTATCCAACCGCTTCGCGCATGCGCATTAGTATCGCGCTACGGCAGAAAATGGAAAAATCGCACAAAAAAGGCCGCGCACCCGGCGCGGCCCTTTCGAAGCTTGGAGCCCGAAGATTAACGCTTCGAGAATTGGAACGAACGGCGGGCCTTGCGCTTACCGAATTTCTTACGTTCCACAACGCGGCTGTCGCGGGTCAGGAAGCCAGCGGCTTTCAGTGCGCCACGCAGGTTCGGATCGTACAGCTGCAGGGCTTTCGAGATGCCGTGCTTGACCGCGCCGGCCTGACCGGTCAGGCCACCGCCCTTGACGGTTGCGACAACGTCGAATTCACCTTCGACACCGGCAACCTGGAACGGCTGGCGCAGGATCAGCTGCAGAACGGGACGAGCAAAATAGACGTCCTGATCTTTGCCATTCACGGTGACCTTTCCGGAACCCGGCTTGATCCAAACGCGGGCAACGGCGTCTTTACGCTTGCCAGTAGCATATGAACGGCCCAGCTCGTCGCGAACGGGTTCGCGCGGTTCGTCTGCAACCAGGGTTTCAACGCCTGCGACGGCGCTCAGCTCTTCGAGAGTATTGATCTGATCAGCCATCGGTCATTAGCTCCGGGTGTTTTTCTTGTTCATGGACTTCACGTCCAGAACTTCGGGCGCTTGCGCCTCATGAGGATGCTCGGCACCGGCGTAAACGCGCAGGTTGGTCATCTGCTGACGCGCCAGACGGTTGCCCGGCAGCATGCGCTTGACCGCCTGGGTCACGACGCGCTCGGGGTGTGCGCCTTCAAGGATCTGCTGCTTGGTGCGCGACTTGATGCCACCCGGGTGGCCAGTGTGCCAATAGAAGTGCTCTTCGCGCTTCTTGCCGGTCATCTGGATTTTGTCAGCGTTTATCACGATGACATTGTCGCCCATGTCCATGTTCGGGGTGAACGACGCTTTGTGCTTGCCACGCAGGCGCATGGCGACGATCGAGGCAAGACGGCCCAGAACAACACCCTCGGCGTCGATCAGGATCCACTTCTTGTCGATGTCTGCAGGTGTTGCAGAAAAGGTTTTCATGGCAGGATAGTCCTGTTTGATGTGAAAGACCGACCCAATGGGCCGGCCCGAATTCGATGCTCGGGTTTTATTTGCGGATTGATTGCACGTCAAGTGCGCCAACATCCATTTAATTGTTTGTTTTTAATGTCTTAAAAAATAGGTATTATTTTACCCCATATCTAGCAAGCTAGAGACCGGGCAGTTCAGTAGCAGTTTCGCAACAGCACCCGCCAATGGAGAAAAAAATCCCATTACTCGCTTGACCGTATGTCCCCAAGTCTCGACATGGGGAGACTTAGAATAACTACATAACTACTAGGAAAAACAATGAAATACCGAGTGTTTGCAATTCTGGCAGGATCTGCGCTTTTAGCCGCGTGCACCAACGGGGCTCCGATTACTTCTCCACCTGTGCAAGTGACTGTAAAAAACAGCAGCATCAACAATAGCAGGATCCTTGGCTACACCGAACCAGTTGTACGCACATTCCTTTCTCAGGGCGATGGTACAGAAGTCATTCAGGAAGTCTCCCACAATCAAAAACAAAAGAGCCCCAGCGAATCTGAAATAACCGGTGTCGCTTGCGAAATAGATTCAGCTGAAATTTCGGCAAAATTTGTTACCCCGGCAATCGTGCGTGTCCCCAAGTTCAAAGGTAGACCGACGACAATTCGCATGAAATGTGCCACGGAAACACTCGAAGCTACTTATAAGTTTGAGCCTACCCTTGACGGCGTGATAGTCGCGGGCCCGTCCGTTGCAGGATTGATTGCAGCAGCAGTCTCTGCGGGTGTTGCGGCCAGCCAGAATAGCTGGAGCTATGGCGCAAACGATATTTCGGCTTGGATACCTCTTACCGAAAAATAGTAATTGCGCCCGAGACACCCGCCCGATCAAACACTAATTTGCTCTGGCGGGTTGTCCAGAAGTTTGCGCAACCGAAGCATTGCCTCTTCGAACCGTGTCAGCGAAACATGCGCGTTCATGGCGATGCGCACCGCGTTCGGCGCACGGCCATCCCGCAAAGCGAATTCGTCTGCCGAGCGCAACTGTATTCCTTCCCGCTCGGCAGCTCGCGTAAACGCCGCTGACCGCCACCCCGAGGGCAACCTCAGCCAAACAAACGGCACTTGCGGATCCCACACTAGATCGAACCCTCCGAGCGAATTCACAGCAACACGGACGTATTCAGACATACGCGCCCTGATTTCGTTGGCCAGATCACGCGTCCGAGGATCGCTGAGAAGCAGCCTTGTCAATTCAACCAGTGGCTGGGCCAGCCCGAAGTAACCATACTCGGCAGACCGCCTCAAATCCCCACTTCGCCCTTCTGGGGCGATTGCAAATCCGACTCGCAAAGCGGGTGTCAAAGTTTTCGAGATCGACGAAACATGCCACCCTCGTTCCGGGGACAAAGCGCGATAGCTTGGCGCGCGCGCATCGCCCATCCGATAGCAGTCATCCTCGATGATCTGCAGATCATACTTGCGCGCAACCGCGACGATTTCCTTGCGCCGCTCCAGGGGAGAGTGGCTGCCCGTCGGGTTCTGCACTTCGGGAGATACACAAACCGCCTGCGCCGAAGTTTGACGCAGGACATGATCCATCGCTTCGGGGCTGATGCCCCATTTGTCCATCCTGATCCCGATCACTTCCGCACGCATCAACTCTCCGGCGCGCCGGAACCCGGCATAAGACAGGTCTTCGACCAGAAGAACAGGTTTCGGGCCACTCAGAATCGTCTGGAACACGACGCACAAACCGTTCTGACCGCCATGCGTCAAAACGATATCGTCGGACGTCACAGGCCCGAGCGGCAGTTCGGACAGCCAATCCACAACCGCCTGACGAGCGGGTTGGTATGCGTCGCGCGTTGGATAGTTCAGGAACATCGCCGGATCGGCCCGCGCCACCTTGTTCAAGCACTCTCGTATAAGCGCCACCTGCCCCACGTCCGCCAACCGGGGACTGAACAGGCTGACATGCCTTGCATTTTCGGCCTCTTGCAAATGCAGTTGCCTGGACCAAACGTCATCCATGATCGGAGATTTCGGAGGGGCGACAAATGTACCGCGCCCCACCTCGGCCTGAAGCAAACCTTCATCCGTTAGAACCGTATAGGCCCGCGCCACAGTTCCGGGTGTAATACCCAGCTTGAATGCCAGTTCGCGGACTGGTGGCAACTTGGCGCCTACATCCAAAGCTTTTGAATCTATCGCTTTTCTGATGGTGTCGGCCACCAGTGTATACTTGGGCCCTTGGGTTTGAGGCAGCGCATCGGTCCAAATTGTACTCATTACAATCTTTCCTTTGCCTTTAGGTGATTCCGGAATGTATCAAGAACTTGTATCAATCAGCTTAATATTGTGTCAATACAATTTGGAAAGGACATCCGTCATGACACGCGCAATGCACAACCCCGCCCTGTCGCTGCTGAACGCCAGCCCCCGGCTGCCGCTGATCGCTGCTCTGGCCGTGCGTTTTGCCGCGACCGTGACACGTTGGGAGCAACGCCGCCGCAGCCGGATCAACTTGAGCCGGCTGGACGACAGGCTGCTCAAGGATGTTGGGCTGACGCGAATGCAGTCCCGTCGCGAGGCGAGCCTGCGATTCTGGCAGCTGTAAACTATCCCCAGTCCCGGTTATTTCGGGACCTCTTCCTGGGCCGGGGACGTTCCCCGGCCTTTTTTAACCCGCCGAGGCTGCAACTGACCCCGCGGGCGGTATCGAATAGGTCATCGTTGCGCGCGCAACAGGCTTGTCGGAGCCTTCCGAAAACATGAGAACATCCCCGACGGCCAGGGTGCGCCCAAGCTTGAGCAACCGGCATTCGGCTCTCATTTGCGCGGCGCCGTCCGGTTTGCGCATGAAGTCCATCGAGCAATTTGTGGTAACAGCCAGCGCCATGCGCCCCAAGCGCGCAAGCACTATCGCGTAGACACTGACATCCGCCAAAGCGAACATTGACGGCCCAGACACTGTCCCGCCCGGGCGCAAATGCCGCTCGGCAGTCAGAAGACGCATAGTCACTGATTCCTCGGTTAGATTGTCGATGGCAAAATCCTCTTTGACCTGCGGAAACACCTCGGCCAAGTAATCCGCCAGTTCTTCCTTGTTCATTGCCAACGACATTCTTCCCCTCCTCCGTTTCTGTGCTTAGAGTTGCCCCGACTTACGAGGGGAGAGCAAGATGGCAATTCTGGAACGTCACGACACGGACGCCGTTCGGCACTTACGCCTTAACGCGCCGGATCGGCTGAACGCCCTGAGTGACGAAATGCTCGCGGCACTACAGATGGAACTGGATGCGTTGCACCAGGCCAGGGAAATCCGCGCGGTGATCCTGTCGGGGGCGGGCAAGGCATTTTGCGCGGGTCACGACCTGAAACAGATGACCGCAGGACGCCAAAACGAGGACAAGGGGCGCGCGTACTTCAAGGATCTTTTCGACCGGTGCGCCCGCGTAATGATGACGATCCAGCAAGTACCGCAACCCGTGATCGCTCAGGTACACGGGATCGCAACAGCCGCAGGGTGTCAGCTTGTGGCCACCTGCGATCTGGCAATTGCGGCCGACGGTACCCGCTTTGGTGTGAATGGTGTAAATATCGGCCTGTTCTGCTCTACCCCCATGGTGGCGCTCAGCCGGAACATTCCCCGCAAGCAGGCATTTGAGATGCTGACCACTGGACAGTTTATCGATGCGGCACGCGCGACTGAACTCGGCCTGATCAACCGCGCTGTTCCCGCACAGGAGCTGGCAGAGCAGGCACAGGACCTCGCAGAACTCGTCGCTTCGAAACTTGGGAGTGCCGTCAAGATCGGCAAGCAGGCGTTTTACCATCAAATCCCGATGCCTGTCGACCAAGCCTATGCCTATACCGGCGAGGTGATGGTCGAAAACATGCTCAACCGTGACACCGAAGAGGGAATTGCCGCATTTATCGAAAAAAGAGACCCAAGTTGGACACAATAGGTCGCTGGTGGCCTTATTGATTCAACTTGTTGATATCTTTCTGATCCTTCCCTTCATTTTGCTTTCAAGTTCGGTCTTATTGTGGCAAGGATTAAGTAAGGCAAAGACCTGACCGACACTTTTGGGTCGCCGCAGGCGGAAGGTCCCTCCAGGCCGGATTCTCTCACCGGCGTTGACATTCCCGTACCGGCGACCCCAAATCCCCCCAAAATCGCGACAAGCTTTCTGGCGTTGCACTAAGTGGTGCCCTGCCCTATGTGGCTCAGCATGACAGAGGCATTGCATATCGTTGGCGGCGGCATGGCCGGGTCCGAGGCCGCCTGGCAGGCGGCGGAAATGGGCGTTGATGTGGTCATCCACGAAATGCGCCCCAAAGTCGGTACTTTTGCGCATCACACCGGCAATCTGGCCGAGATGGTTTGTTCCAACTCGTTTCGCTCGGATGACGACGAACAGAACGCGGTTGGCCTTTTGCATTGGGAAATGCGCGCGGCGAACGGCCTGATAATGACTACGGCAGACGCGCATCGCCTGCCGGCCGGCGGGGCCCTGGCCGTTGATCGTGATCCGTTTGCGGAGGCCGTGACGGCGAAGCTGCGTGCGCATCCTCGCGTCTCGATCTCTGAGGAGGAAGTGACAACGCTGCCCGGCAGCGGCACATGGATATTTGCGACCGGCCCCCTGACCTCGCCCACACTTGGAGCGTCGATCAGGGAGAAAACCGGTGCCGAGTCGCTGGCCTTTTTTGACGCCATTGCCCCCATTGTCTATGCCGACAGCATAGACATGTCGCAGGCATGGATGCAGTCGCGCTATGACAAGGGCGATACCGAAGAGGAGCGCACTGCGTACCTGAACTGTCCGATGGATCGCGATCAATACGAAGCGTTCATCGATGCGCTGCTGGACGCAGACAAAACCGAGTTTCATGAAGGTGAAACGGCAGGATACTTTGATGGCTGCCTGCCAATCGAAGTCATGGCGGAACGCGGGCGCGAGACTTTGCGCCACGGGCCAATGAAGCCGGTTGGCCTGACAAACCCGCACCACCCGGATGTAAAGCCCTATGCGGTTGTTCAACTGCGTCGCGACAATGCGCTGGGAACTTTATTCAATATCGTTGGCTTTCAAACCAAGATGAAATACGGCGCCCAGACTGACGTGTTCCGCTTGATCCCGGGTTTGGAAAACGCCAGCTTTGCGCGGCTAGGTGGAATTCACCGCAACACGTTCATCAATTCACCCACGTTGCTAGACTCCGAGATGCGGTTGAAATCGCAGCCAAACATCCGCTTTGCCGGGCAAATCACGGGCGTCGAAGGCTATGTCGAGAGCGCCGCCATGGGTCTTTTGGCTGGCCGTTTCGCCGCAGCTGAAATCCTAGGCGATCACCTTCCACAAGTTCCGCAGGACAGTGCGATGGGGGCCTTGATCCATCACATTACAGGCGGGGCCGAGGCCAAGACCTTTCAGCCAATGAACGTGAATTTTGGCCTGTTCCGCCTTGTCGACGGTCTGAAAGGCGGTCGCCGCGGCCGCAAGGATCGTTACAAGGCCTATACTGACCGGGCCAAAGCGGCCTGGCTGGATTGGTTGGCGCAATCCTGACTGGACGTACGCGAAATCTCATGCCTAATGTTCAGGTATGAGTGAGAAATTTCTGAAGAACACTTACGATCTGCAGTCGCCCGAAGCCACGCGCGAGCACTATCAGAAATGGGCCGCGACCTATGACGAGGAGATCGGGGAGAACGGCTATGTCACACCGGGCCGCATAGCTGAAGCGCTTTGGTCGAAGCTCCCGGAACCCGACACGCCGATTCTGGATTATGGATGCGGAACAGGTTTGTCAGGCGTTGCCTTGTCACGGGTCGGATTCAAGACCATCGACGGCATGGATCCTACCCCCAAGATGCTTGAGGGAGCAGCTGCCAAGAATGTTTATCGCGATTTGAAAACTTTCGACATCACCAATCCGAACCCGCTCGTTCAAGGATCTTACAAGGCCATTACCGCCGCCGGGGTTCTGGGCGTGGGCGCCGCTCCGCCTGCAACTTTCGACCTGCTCATGAAGGCGTTGCCAAAGGGTGGTCTGCTCGCATTTTCGCTCAATGATCATGCTTTGGCGGATCGTGCGTATACGGGTCGCCTAAGCGAATGGCTTGATATGGGTGCTGCACGACTATTGTTCCGCGAACATGGAACGCACCTTCCGGGATTGAACCTGAAGTCCGAAGTATACGTTGTTGAAAAAGCGTGACAATAACGACCCGCTTTGCCCCTTCACCTACCGGACCTCTGCATTTGGGACACGCCTTTTCTGCGCTGATCGCCCGAGACATGGCCCACGACAATGGTGGTACATTCCTGTTGAGGATCGAGGATATCGATACCTCGCGATCCCGGCTGCACTGGGAAACCCAAATCTATGACGACCTGCTTTGGCTAGGCTTGTCATGGCCAGAACCCGTCATGCGCCAGAGCAGCAGACTGCCCCGTTACAGGCAAGCTCTGGAACACCTGATTTCCAAGGGTGTGGTCTATCCCTGCCGCTGCAATCGCACGGACATCGAGGCCGCAGCGGGCGCGCCACAAGAAGGCGTACCGCAATTCGGACCTGACGGGCGGATCTATCCGGGGACTTGCCGCGCGCGACCCATTTCGGAGACCGGGCCCGATGATGTTCTGCGTCTTGATATCTCAAAGGCGCTGGCGTGCACTGATCGTCGTTCATTTCAGGAAACCGGCCCGCAACATACCGGTTTGCATCGACTTGAACCGGACATCCTGTTGGCTGGTGTTGGCGACATCATCCTTGTTAGGCGCAACATGGGAAGCTCCTATCACCTGTCGGTCGTTGTCGACGATGCAGATCAACAGATCACTCATGTCACAAGGGGCGAGGATCTGTTCGAAGCCACCCGGATTCACGTTCTTTTGCAAACACTTTTGGGCGTTCCAACACCGATCTATCACCATCACCGCCTGATCCGTGATGAGTTCGGCAAACGTCTGGCCAAGCGTGATGATGCCCGAGCAATAGGAAAATTTCGCGACGACGGCGCGACTCCGGAAGATATCCGGGCCTTGGTCGGGTTTTGAGGTCAGGCCTCGGGTGCCATCAACTCCACTTCTTCACCGTTCCGAACTGCGACATAGAAACAGCTCCGCCGGTTGGTGTGGCAGGCTGGGCCGGTCTGTCGGACCTTCACCAATAAGCAATCTCGATCGCAATCGACCTGAAAATCCACCAATTCCTGCACGTGGCCGGAACTTTCACCCTTGACCCAGAAGGCCTGACGCGATCGGGACCAATAGGTCACGCGACCTGTTTCCAGCGTCTTCGCAACTGCCTCAGCATTCATCCAGGCCATCATCAGAACTTCGCCTGATGCCTCATCCTGGGCTATTGCAGGAACAAGGCCGGCATCGTTGTATTTCAGCGAAGAAGGATCGAACATCATGGACAAAAACCTTTTGCATCCCGGAGCACGGCCACTATGTATGGGGAACAGACCACGAGGGAAACCCATGTCCGGCGAGACCGATCTGATCAAGCTTTATTCCGGCCGCATACTGGCGCTCGCGGCGGATATTCCGCATCTCGAACGGCTGGAACACCCGGACGCAACAGTCAAGAAGCGTTCGCCCCTTTGTGGATCAACCGTGACAGTCGACATCAAGGTCGAAGACGGCAAAATCATCAACTTTGGGCAGGACGTAAAAGCGTGCGCATTGGGACAGGCATCGGCATCGGTCGTAGGGGGCGCCATCATAGGCGCGACGCGACAACAAGTTGAAGCTGCCCGAGATCAACTCAAGGCGATGCTCAAGAACGACGGACCTGCACCAGATGCCCCTTTTGATGGGCTGGAGGTGTTGATGCCAGCTCGCGACTATAAAAATCGCCACGCTTCAATCCTTTTGGTTTTGGATGCCACGGCAGAAGCAATGGCAAAGGCAGAGCAAGCCAATTGCGCATGAACATGGATTTTGCGAACAAACCGGCCTAGTCTGCGGCCAGTTTGTTGGTGGAGTTCATGTCTGATCTTCTCGAGACGTTTGTCACCCTTTGGGTGGTTATCGACCCCATTGGTACGATCCCTGTTTTTGTGGCCGTGACCGCAATGCTGGATGCCAGAGCGCGCCGATGGGCCGCATTTCAAGCCGCCCTTGTGAGTGCAGGGGTCCTTTTGTTTTTTCTGATCTTCGGTCAATTGCTGATCGAAGCTCTGGATATAGGGTTGAATTCGTTCCAGGTCGCAGGTGGAATCATTCTTTTCCTGTTCGCTCTCACCATGATCTTTGGAGAGAGCAAGGCAAACTCGGATCGGCGCCAGATAGAGGAAGAGACCGCCGAGGAAATCCAGAAACCAAATCCCGCCATATTCCCACTTGCCGTGCCTTCCCTTGCCTCTCCCGGTGCAATGCTCGCGATTGTCATCCTCACCGACAACACAAGGTTCGGCGTTGCCGACCAAACCATCACGGCGGCGGTCATGCTGACGGTGATCGCCATTGCGTTCGTCATGATGCTCTTGGCCGATCCGATCATTCGCCTGATCGGCCACGCAGGATCGGCCATTGTCAGTCGCGTGATGGGGATGATCCTGGCGTCGGTCGCCGCTCATTCCGTTTTGTCAGCTCTTCTTGATATCTTCGAGACCGGCCAGCTTTGAAAAAAACCGCCGCTCCTCCCGGGCGGAGAGGGCGGCGGCAGGTTGTGCGTGTCTCGCGAGGGATCCGGATAGCCAGTTCGAGGCCGAGGCATGGCCTCTCAAGGGTCTTGGGACAGGTCGTTACCCAGGCATCCAAATGGGGATAAAGATGCAGGCGGCCGGCACGAGATCGCAGGCAGAAAGGGTCAGAAACCTCCGGGCAGGTGGAGCGCAACCATCAGCATCACAACCAGGGAAGCGGCGCCAACAGCGTCTTGCAGCAGCGTTTCCTGCGAACGGTTCAATGCGGTCTTGATCTGCTTCAGCATGCTCTCACCTCCGGTCAGGTTTAATCCTTTGTTGACCTTTTGTTCTCATTTTTCATCGGGTCTGTAAAGAACTTTTTGAGAACATTTGTGAACTTTAAGGGATTCTTTGCCTAACCCACTGAAATCAAACGGATCGCCTGATCCTGTTTCATCAGCCACAAAAGAACACGAGCTGCCCTGCCCCGTTCCGACGTCAAGTCTGGGTCTGAAAACAGGAGCGAACGAGCGTCAGATTGCGCAACCGCCATCAAGCCGGCTTGACGCTCAAGGTCCGCGATCCGGAACTTGGGAAGCCCCGATTGTGCGGTTCCGATCAGATCTCCGGCGCCGCGCATTTGCAGGTCCGTTTCGGCAATCCTGAACCCATCTTCAGTCTCGCGCAGAACCTCCAGACGTCTGCGGCCCCCTTCGCTCAGCGGTGACTGATACATGAGCAAACAGGTCGAGTCGGCCTCGCCACGTCCAACACGGCCGCGAAGTTGATGCAATTGTGCGAGGCCGAATATCTCGGCCCGCTCTATTACCATGATCGACGCATTCGGGACGTTCACCCCAACTTCGATCACCGTGGTTGCCACCAGTACCTTGGTGTCACCCCCCTGAAACGCGGCCATCGCCTCGTCCTTTTCGGCTGGCGGCATTTGACCATGCACCAACCCGACCACGCCATCGCCCAACACCGCACGCAGACGTTTGAAGCGGTCTTCGGCCGCGGTCAGGTCCGATACTTCGGATTCGTCAACAAGTGGACACACCCAGTAGCATTGGCGGCCTTCGGCAATGGCTCGGCGCAAGTGGTCCACCACATCGTCCAGCCGTTGGGTACTGATGATGGCCGTTTTGATCGGCTTCCGTCCCGGTGGCTTTTCGTCCAGAACCGAAACATCCATGTCGCCGTACTGCGCGAGTGCAAGGCTGCGCGGAATGGGCGTTGCGGTCATCACCAGAACATCTGCCGCGATACCCTTTTCTGCCAGTTCCATCCGTTGTCGTACACCAAATCGATGCTGCTCGTCGACGATGGCGAGGCGAAGATCATGAAACGTCACGTCGCTTTGGAACACGGCGTGTGTACCGACGAGAATGTGAATGTCACCTCGTTTGAGCGCCTCCAGTTTGGCCTTGCGCTCTGCCCCTTTGTCACGACCGGTCAGGATCTCCAGCACCACGCCGGCGTCTTCTGCCAATGGGCGCAACCCTTCGAGATGTTGCCGGGCAAGAATCTCGGTCGGAGCCATCATTGCGCCTTGCCCGCCCGCCTCGACCGCGAGCAACAACGCCATGAACGCCACCAGGGTCTTGCCTGCCCCGACGTCCCCCTGCAACAGACGGTTCATGCGAGTTGGTGCAGCCATGTCTGCGGCGATTTCTTCCATGGCTCGCACTTGCGCGCCTGTAGGCCGGTACGGGAGACTGCCCAAAACCTTGGATTGCAGAATGCCTGTTCCGACACTGATCAATCCGCGCGACTTTCGCTCGCGCTGACGGGCAAGCGCCAAAGTCAACTGATGAGCAAGCAATTCGTCATAGGCCAGCCGTGCGCGGGCCGGAGCGGTGGGAACCACGTCATCCAGCCCGCTGGGTTCATGTGCTGCCCTTATTGCCGCCTGCCAGTTGGGCCAGCCCTCCTTGGCCAACTGAGCCGGATCAATCCATTCCGACAGGTCCGGTGTCCGCGCCAAAGCGCTTTGCGCGGCCTTGAAGGCCGTCTTTTGCGTCACACCCTGCGTAAGGTGATAAACCGGTTCGAAATCCGGAATATCGTCTGCCTCTTCTACCGGCAACATATGATCCGGGTGCACCATTTGCGCCATGCCGTCGAACAGTTCCAGCTTGCCTGACACGACGCGGCGCGCACCTTGGGGAAGGATCTTTTTCAGATAGTCACCGCGGGCATGAAAGAAGACCAGTTGAAAATCTGTTTGTGAATCCTCGACATGGATTCGGTAGGCTCCTCCCTTGGTTCGTGGAGGCCGATGCGCGCCCACTGTGATTTCAACAGTCAGCGTAGACGGGAACTCTGCCCCTTTGATCGTATCCCGGCGCCGACGGTCAACTACGGCATAAGGCAAGGAAAACAACAGATCCCTCGGCGTCTCGATGTCGAGATGGCCGAAAAGCTGCGCTGTTTTCGGCCCCACTCCTTCCAGCGTCTCCACCCCGGCAAAAAGCGGGAAAAGCTGTTCTGGTCGCCCCTTCATGCGCTTTCGATCAGCTGCAGCCAACCGTCTTCGTCCAGCGTCTCGATACCGAGTTCGGCGGCTTTTTTTGCCTTTGATCCGGCACCGGGCCCGGCGACAAGCAGATCCGTTTTCTTGCTGACCGATCCGGCAACCTTAGCCCCCAGCGCTTCGGCCCGCGCTTTGGCTTCGGCACGTGTCATCTTTTCCAAAGTGCCGGTAAACACCACAGTTTTCCCGGCTACGGGGCTGCCGGATGTATCGGGGCGTTTCGCATCCAACACCGTAAGCTGGGCCACCAGAGCATCGATGGTTTCACGCTCTGCCGGTTGTGCAAAGGCCGAGACCAGCGCCCGCGCCATGACCTCTCCGACACCGTCAATGCTCAACAGGTTTTCCCAATCCGGTCCCTCGAAACCAGCGGCCGCAGTAATCGAACGCTCGAACTCCGGCCAGGTGCTGTAGTGGTTGGCAATCAAGTTCGACGCTGCCTCGCCGACATGCCGGATACCCAGGGCAAACAGTAGGCGTCCGAAGGGTATGGTACGTTTTTCATCAATCGCCGCCCAGAGGTTTGCGGCACTCTGTGCACCCCAACCTTTTCGCTTGGCGAGTTTGGTCAGGTTGGCCGCATCCCGATCGTGCAGCGTGAAGATGTCGACCGGAGTTTTCACCGGCAAATCGGGATCGTCGTAAAACATTTCAATCTGCTTGGCCCCTAGCCCCTCGATGTCAAACGCCTTGCGCGAAACAAAATGCTTCAGCTTTTCGACGGCTTGTGCAGGGCAAATTATACCCCCCACACAGCGGCGGACTGCATCCCCGTCCTCGCGGATTGCGTCGCTGCCACATTCCGGACACCTGAGCGGAAAAACAAAAGGCTCGGCCCCGGCCGGACGTTTGGCAAGATCGACATCTGCCACTTTGGGAATCACGTCTCCCGCGCGGTAGACCTGCACCCAGTCGCCCACGCGAATGTCCTTGCCACCGCGAATGGATCCTCCCTTGGCATCCCGACCGGCAATGTAGTCTTCGTTGTGCAATGTTGCGTTCGAGACGACTACACCGCCAACCGTCACCGGTGACAGGCGCGCCACTGGGCTGAGCGCGCCGGTCCGGCCTACCTGAATGTCGATTGATTCCAATCGGGTCCAAGCGAGTTCGGCAGGGAATTTATGCGCAATCGCCCAACGGGGTGTTGTCGAACGGAATCCCAATCGCGCCTGCAGGGAAAGATCATTAATCTTATAGACCACACCGTCGATATCGTAACCCAAGGTCGCCCGCTGCGCCTCGATCTCGCGGTAGTGCGCAATCATGTCCCTGGTCGTTTCACAAAGTCGGGTCAACGGGTTGGTCTGAAACCCCAACTGATCCAACCGTCCAATTGCGCGCATCTGAGTATCGCCCAGTGGTTCAGACACCTCACCCCAGGAATAGGCAAAGAACTGCAAGGGGCGTGCGCGCGTGATCTCGGCATCCAGTTGCCGCAGCGACCCGGCGGCTGCGTTGCGTGGGTTGGCAAAAAGCTTGCCCCCGACTTCCGCCTGACGCGCATTGAGCGCCTCGAAATCGGCATGCGACATGTAGACTTCACCTCGCACTTCAAGAACGGCGGGAGCACCGTTCAGTCGGTGCGGGATGTCCGGGACCGTCCGGGCATTCGCAGTGACATTTTCACCGATCTCTCCATCACCCCGCGTTGCAGCCTGAACCAGGTCTCCGTTCTCATAGCGCAAGGACAAGGACAGCCCGTCTATCTTTGGTTCCGCAGTATAGCTGAGTGACGTCTCGTCACCTACTCCGAGGTATTTTCGGATTGAACGGTCGAAATCTGTCACATCGTCGTCGTCGAATGCATTTCCCAGCGACAGCATCCGAACCGCGTGGGTAACCTTGGCAAACCCGTCGCTTGCCCTCGCGCCGATCAACTCAGTCGGGCTGTCCATACGCTTGAGCCCCGGGAACCGGGCTTCGATTTCCGAATTGCGGCGCTTTAGAGCATCGTATTCCGCATCGGAAATCTCTGGTGCGTCGAGAACATGATAGAGTTCGTTCGCCCGGTGTAACAGGGCCGAAAGACGCGCCAGTTCTTCCTGGGCCTGAGCCCGGGTCAATTTTTCCACCGGTAGAGTGTCGTTCATGGCCCCGCCCTGTTGCTCGATCTTGATCACCAGTGATAGGGCGAGGCCATGTTCAGGTCCAGATGTGCCGTGTCGTGAGTGGCGTTTCCGTCCGGGACCTCAGGGACGGTATTTTCAAACGTTCAGGCGTTGACAGCCAATCTGACATTGTCGAGCGGTCTGGTTTGCGGATCGCGAAGGACGTAACCACGCCCCCAAACCGTTTCGATATAGTTTTCTCCGCCGGTCGCATTGCTCAGCTTCTTGCGCAGCTTGCAAATGAATACATCGATGATTTTCAACTCCGGCTCGTCCATCCCACCATAAAGATGGTTAAGAAACATCTCCTTGGTCAGGGTGGTTCCTTTTCGCAAACTCAGCAATTCCAACATTTGATATTCCTTGCCAGTCAGATGAACCGACTTTTCATCTACCTCGACAGTCTTTGCGTCCAAGTTGACTGAAACCCGCCCCGTTCGGATAATCGATTGGGAATGCCCCTTGGAGCGGCGAATAATGGCGTGGATACGCGCCACCAATTCTTCCCGATGAAACGGTTTGGTCAGATAGTCGTCAGCGCCAAACCCGAAGCCTTTGATTTTGCTTTCCGTGTCATCCGCTCCTGACAAGATCAGAATTGGCGTCTCCACCCGAGCTATACGCAACTGACGAAGAACTTCGTGCCCGGTCATATCCGGCAAGTTCAAATCCAAAAGAATAAGATCGTAATCATAAAGCTTGGCCAGATCGATCCCCTCTTCCCCGAGATCGGTGGCATAGACATTCAGATTCGCATGCGTCAGCATCAGCTCGATACTTTTAGAGGTCGTAGGATCATCCTCAACAAGTAGTATGCGCATTACTATCTCTCCGCTTCAATCTTGCTCCAACTTCAAACCGAACCTGATCAAGAATGGTTAATCTCTCGTTACTGATGATTTAAATATTATCTTTCTCCTTTAGGTTGTCTATATTTTTTGATTGCTGTCACTTTCAACGCGTCGATTCCGTGATCGGCAATTGCGGCAATCCAGCCTTTCATTTCCTCATCACTCAGGCCGTATTTCTTTTGCGCTTCGGACATGGTAACGAGGCCATATAAGACAGCACGCACGACCATAGCTTTCCTGGACGCGACCCAGCGCGTTGTATCGTCGGGCGGCAAGTCAGCGCGTGACAGAATCGATCCATCCGGCAAGGTAACGGAACGCGGACCTTGGACTTTATGCAAATACATCGCCTGCTCCTCAATCTGGTCATACACCAGTTTTTCCCAGCCTACTTAACTTCAGGTGAAACCGCCTCTTGAGAGTATCTAGGATTTTCCTATATTCTGCCGGTCTTTCTAAACCCGGACTGGAATTGCTCTGATGGCTCTGGATCACGAGACCCCACTCAACTCTCTTGGCTTTGCCAAACCGCCTTCGGAGACTCGTGTTGTGGTCGCGATGTCCGGCGGCGTGGACAGCTCCGTAGTTGCGGCCTATCTGGCAGATCAGGGCTATGACGTCGTCGGCGTGACACTCCAGCTATATGACCACGGTGCAGCATTGGCCAAAAAGGGCGCGTGCTGCGCCGGGATCGATATCCATGACGCCCGCCGTGTGGCCGAGGAACGTGGATTTCCTCACTATGTTCTCGACTATGAGAACATTTTCAAAGACGCCGTCATCGACGAATTCGCCGACAGTTACCTGGCTGGGGCTACGCCGGTGCCCTGCATTCGTTGCAACGAACGGGTAAAGTTCAAGGATTTGCTGGAGACGGCAAAAGATCTTGAAGCCGATTGCATGGCAACCGGCCACTATATTCAACGCAAGATGGGACCTGGAGGTGCAGAGCTTCATTGCGCCGAAGACGCAAACAGGGACCAATCCTATTTCCTTTTTTCCACCACGCCGGAACAGTTGGACTTTCTGCGATTTCCGCTGGGGCATCTGCCATCAAAGAACGCGACACGGGAAATGGCGGCGCAATATGGTCTGGCGGTTGCGGATAAACCGGACAGTCAGGACATCTGTTTCGTTCCAAATGGAAATTATGCAAGTGTGATCGAGAAACTCCGCCCCGGAGCAGCAGAACCGGGCGAGATTGTCCATGCCGACGGGCGAGCGCTGGGCCAGCACAACGGTGTTATCCACTATACGATCGGCCAGCGCAGAGGCTTGGGAATTGGCGGACTTGAAGAGCCACTTTATGTGGTCCGACTTGACGTGGACAAAAAACACGTGGTGGTTGGCCCGAAAGACCTGCTTGCAACCCGCACTGTACCCGTGCGGGAAATCAACTGGCTTGGCGATGACCCTTTCACTTCGCGCTCTGAATGGCATATGTCCGTCAAGGTCCGGTCGACCCGCCCACCACGAGAAGCCATCCTGCGCCCGCTTTCGGGCACGACCGCCGAAGTCGAGCTATTGACGCCCGAGGAAGGAATTTCACCCGGACAAGCCTGTGTATTTTATGAAACGGGCGGCAGCCGCATCTTTGGCGGCGGTTGGATCTGGCGCGGTTATTGAATTGCGTAAGTTCCCGCTGAGGACTGACCCGGTGTGGTCCTTTTCAGCTTTTCCGGATCTGTCGCATACTCTGGCCGGCGTATTGCACCTTCGCGCGGTTTGATCCGACAGTTGATTTGACTGCGGCACTGTTCAGGCATGCCAATGATCAACGTAAAAGGTGCACACTATCCGCAATTGGTCATCTTGTTCGCGGTCTATTTCCATGTCCGGGGCGGCGTCCTGCACCGTGACTTGGAAGAGATTTTGGCGGAACGTGGCGTGTCGGTTGATCATGCGACGCTGAACCGCTGGGTCGTGAAGCTCTCCCCTCAGGTCGATCAGATAGCGCCGAAAAGGAAGATCAGGACAGCGGAAACGTGGCGCATGGATGAGGTCTACGTGTAAGTTCGTGGTGAATGGGTTTATTTGTGCCGGGCCGTCGACGGTGACGGTGACGGTCAAACCCTTGATTAATTGTTGTCAACGAAGCGCGACACGAAAACTGCAATGAAATTCTTCGCCTACGCGCTGTTTCATAATGGCGTCCAAAAACGGACCAGAATTGACGAAAGTCGTAGTAACACCGCCGGGTTCAAGGGAGTGAACAAGATTTTCAGGCGGTTGCAGATACCTGTTAAGATCGACACCGTTAGATCGAA
The DNA here is from genome assembly GCF_059612845.1 of Ruegeria sp. YKSE079. Classification (NCBI taxonomy): domain Bacteria; kingdom Pseudomonadati; phylum Pseudomonadota; class Alphaproteobacteria; order Rhodobacterales; family Roseobacteraceae; genus Ruegeria; species Ruegeria sp. YKSE079. Next base: position 174,572 of record NZ_JBXWRJ010000005.1, read on the forward strand.
ATACCTCAACACCATCGTCGAGCGGGATCATCGTTTCATCAAGCGGCTCACGAGACCTGTGCTCGGGTTCAAATGCTTCATCTCAGCATCAGCAACACGCGCGGGCATCGAGGTGGCCAACATGATCCGAAACGGTCAACTCGGACCTTCGACAAACGGATTCCGTCAATTTGCGGAGCTCACAGGATGAATAAACCCAACTTGAGCGTTGGCTTTGAACCACCGAAAAGTTTGCAACAGATCCGCGGCGAAGTCCTCCAACGTGGCTAGAATCTGGTTGAAGACTACAGAGGCTGATTCAAAAGGCAAACCGAACCCTTACCTCTTCATTCGCTCCAGAACGGCCCGTGCCGCCCGGAGACCCGGCGCTTCGCCACCTCGTCCCAGACGTTCCATCGTGACTCTCATCGCGTCGGCCTGAGATCGCGGATTGGAATGCACCTGTCGCAATTGGTCGGCGATTTCCGACGGCTGGCAGGCCGGTCCCAGACATTCCGGAACCGTGCGACTTTCACTCACCAGATTGACCAACGTAACAGTATCAAGATTGACCATTCTTTCGGCCAATTTCTGTGTCAGCCAACTGAGTTTATATGCAATTACCATCGGTGTGGCCTGAGCGGCCAACTCTAACGAAACAGTCCCAGATGCGGCCAGCGCCAGTTCGGCGGCAGCAAAACTCGCGCGTTTATAGGCCCCGGCCTGAACCGCGTCGGTTTTACGTGGATCCAAAATGACCGGCTTTCCTGGCCAGTCCGTTATTTGGGTTGCTACGTGCTCGGCCATGTGGGCCACCACCGGGACCACTACACGCATTTCCGGCTTATCTTTCAGAAACAACCGTTGCGCTTCGCCGAATATGGGAGCCAGCCTGTCTATTTCGCCGCGACGTGAACCAGGCAGCACCAGCAGAAGCGGAGCTTCGCCCAGATCATAGGCGGCTCGAAATTCGGCAACGTCTTCAGCAGTGGCGACAGGTTCGCTGACGACCGGATGCCCGACGAAATCGCACTCCATCCCTGCACGCTCCATGAAGGGCGGCTCGAACGGTAACAAAGCCAGAACGTGATCAATGACCTTTGCCATCTTGCCTGCCCGTCCAGGCCGCCAGGCCCAGACGCTGGGGGCCACATAGTGAACTGTGCGAATGTCGCTTTCTGCTTTGACCCGTTTTGCCACACGCAGCGAAAAATCCGGGCTGTCGATGGTGATCATGACGTCCGGCTTGGTGTCCAATACCGCCTGTGCAGTCTCGGCGATACGACGTTTGAGATGAAAGAACTTCGGAAGAACCTCTACCAAGCCCATGACACTGAGTTCCGCCATGGGAAACCGACTGACCAGGCCATTCGCCTCCATCAGGGGGCCGCCAATCCCATCGAACGCCATCCCAGGGTCGAGAGTTTTCAGGCCCTCCATCAGGGCCCCGCCCAACCGGTCACCGGATGGTTCACCAGCCAGCAGGAAGACCCGCATCAGACCGCACGCTCCCGCACCAGCAGGAACAGGCCAAGGCGGTTGCATTCTTCGACCACGGTTTTACGATCCAGAACCATAACCCCGCCTTTTTCAATCACGATACCAGACAGTCCAGCCACAACAGCAGCGGTTACAGTGTCAGGGCCAATGACAGGCAAATCGACCCGCCGGTCCTGATCCGGTTTCGGTGCCTTGAACAGGACACCACCACCCGCATCAGGACGTTGCGTCAACGACTCCAGCATCCAGTTTGTGCCAAACACGCCTTCTATTGCCAATGCTTGCCCATGCAGAACGACGCAGGCCTGGCCGATATCCGCTGCACTCATTGCCCTCAGAATGCCCGCACCCCGATCGGCATCCGCCAAATCTTCATCGGATGGTAACGCATCCGTCAAACACCCCAAAGGCGGCAGAATATCCGGGGCAAGCTCGTGCGCGGCCCGCACCTGCAACCCTGAATCCTCGAAGATACCGATAACTGCCCGCAATGCACCGTCATCGCCGGACATGATCGCTCGCTGAAGAACCGGCACAAGCGGAAGAGTTTGCGCATCGATCCGCTTGGGATCGATTACCGGTCGGCGTACTGTACCCGCCATACAAACCTCGGTCACGCCCTGGGCCAAGAGATCGGCAATAAAACTTCCCAACTGCTCTAGAGGGAACAACTTGTCGACCGGCATTTGGTCAGGTTCGAACCCCTCCAACGCGCATATCAGAGGGCGCTCGGGCAATCTGGCCACCAACTCGTCCGGCAAGGCACCAGTTCCTGCGATCAGTGCCAACATGAGGTCATTTTCCCGGCGTCAGGAAGGAGCGGTCGGTATCGCCGGTCACGAAATCAACGATCCTTTGCACGTATTCGCTGTGACTCGTCTCTCCAACGCGTTTGGCGCGCTCCATGAACGTCCCTCCACCTTCGGAAAGCTCACGAAACGCTGCACGCAGCGCGGAAATATCCTCGCGTGGAACGCCACGTCGCTTGAGCCCAACCAGATTGAGACCATCAAGTACCCCACGTGGCCCCTGAACCAATCCGTAAGGGATCACGTCATTGGGAACCATTGTAAGCGCTCCGATAATCGCGCCCCGACCGACGCGCACCCATTGATGCAATCCCGAGATACCGCCCACGATCACGTCATCTTCGATGATACAGTGACCAGCCGCACCTGCGTGATTGACCATGATGACACGGTTGCCGATCTGCACGTCGTGAGCCACGTGGACACCCGCCATCAACAAACAATCATCGCCGATCCTGGTAACACCGCCGCCACCCACGGTACCGGAATTGACAGTGACATGCTCGCGGATGCGGTTTCGTTTGCCGATTTCCAGCCGCGTATTTTCGCCCTGGAACTTCAAATCCTGTGGGATTTCACCAATCACCGCGAAATTGAAGATGACTGTATCTTCTCCGACCGAGGTTTCACCGGTGACAACGACATGGGATTTTAACTCTACCCGATCAGCCAAGTTGACCTGCGGCCCAACATAGCAAAAAGGACCAATCACACAGTCCCGACCGATGGCTGCGCCGTCTTCAACAATAGCGCTGGGGTGAACACGGCTCATGTCGTTTTTTCCATATCCCAATCGACATAAGCCGAAAACTCGGCTTCGGCAGCCACTTCTCCATCCACGGTTGCGCGTCCGCTGAATTTGAAAATCTTGCCACCAACCTTGCCGCGCACGGTTTCGACATGCATTTCCAATACGTCGCCTGGCACAACCTTGCGCCGGAATTTGCACTTGTCGATATTCATGAAATAAATCAGCAGTTCGCTGTCGATGACGTTCATGCCGACCCCCAGCATTACCCCTGCCGTCTGTGCCATCGCCTCGACAATCGTCACGCCGGGCATAATCGGGGTTCCGGGGAAATGTCCCTGAAAATGCGGCTCGTTCATTGTGACGTTCTTGATGCCCACTGCTGAGTGGTAGCCCTTGATACCGACAACCTTGTCGACCAGCAGAAACGGATAGCGATGCGGCAGAATACGCTGAATCAGCTGGATGTCTGCACTCTTGGTTTCCGTGGTCATGGCGCGATTTTCCTGTTCTGGATGTCTTTCATGCGTGGTTAGCAATACAGTTCGGTTAGGGCAAGCGTACCTACTCCGTATCGCGGTTTTCCAACTCTCGCCCGTCACCAATCGCGGCATTGATACGGGCGATTGCCAAATCGGTGATATCCGTTGCGTCCGAGCTTAAAAACACATTCGAGCGTTCCAGGATCACTCCTGCCCCGGTATCCTGCATGAGGCGGGCAAGAACAGGTCTTACCAACTCTCGAAACATGGCCCGCGCTCGATCCGTTCTCGCTGTAAGCGCATCCAGTTTCGCCTTTTGCCCATCCCGGTGTGATTGGACCTTATTGTCAAATGCATCCGCCAGTTCGCGAAACGCATCGGGTTCCATGTCACGACGCAGTTCGGTCAGTTCTTTTTCTTCGCGGCTCAGGTCGGCGATGATCCGTTCGTTCTCGGCGGCGAGCATCGCTCCTTCTGCCTCAATCTCCTCGATAACCCGCCGCCCGAAAGCCGATTCAGAAAAGAGTTTTTCACTGGATATCGTAAGGATGTCTTTCTCGGGCAAACCGAGCTGTTGCGCATTGACTGGAAAGGGAGAGTAGTGAACCAGAAACAAACACAAGGCCCAAATCGGGCCTTGTGTCAGAAACTGGCGAACATAGGTGTTCATTCGGCCTCAGAACCGTGCCTGAATTGTCAGGTCAAAGCTCTGCTCCTTGTCGAAGTCTTCCTTTTTGAGTGCCTTTGAGAAGTTGAAGCGTAGCGGCCCGAAACCTGTAGTCCAAAGGAATGACAACCCGATCACATGGCGAACCGAGCCATCCGCCCCAACGATATTGCCGCCAGCGGTATTCACGTTGTCCAGATTGTAGAGGTTCCCCACGTCATAAAACACACCGCCACGCAGCCCAAGCTCCTCCGGCAATCCCAACGGGAAATCCGCCTCGAAACGCGCGACCCAGTAATAGTTGCCTCCAATGGCGTCATCCTGGCCGTTGGACAGATCGCGCGGCCCGATCCCGGCTGGTTCAAAACCACGGAACGTGTTGGGCCCCAGGATGAAGCGGTCGATAGTACGGCTAAAGTTGTCCCCACTCCAGGAAAGAGCCCCTACTTCCAAGTCGGCGCGCAGCGTCACTTCTTCATTCAGAACCCTTTGCTGAGCAACAGCCCTGGCAGTGGTTTTGATGTATTCATTGTCACCACCCAAACCGGCTGCATCTACACCAACCTGGAACAGCACACCGGCATTCGGGTTCAAACCGCCAATACGGCTGTCATAGGTGTATGACAGGCCCAATGAGCTCGAAGTCAATTCACCCTGATTGATTTCCGACTGAATAACACTACCGACAGCCTGATCTTCCCGCGAGATCATTTCGCTATCATCCCAACTGTAGCGCAGGGTAAGCGTAGAAAGCTCGCCGATCGCATAACTCAGGGACGGATTGAAGAAAACACGCTTGGTGTCATAGTTCGCAAAGCTCGAGTTTTGCCTGGCCAAACCCAAACCCAGGTCGAACCGCAAACGACGGCCCAACAGATATGGTTCCGAGAAATTGATTGCATATTGCTCAGAGTCCTGTGCGGTCGACAAGGTCAGGCCAAGTGTTTGACCGCGCCCAAGGAAGTTGGTTTCCTGAAGGCCGACCGCAACACCAAAACCATCCGAAATCGAGTAGCTGCCACCAAGGTTGAGCGAACCAGTTGGCTGTTCTTCAACGTCCACGTCAACAATTACCTGACTTGGTGACGTTCCTTCGCGGGTCTCAACGTCAGCGGTCGAAAAGAAACCCAAAGCGCGAATTCGTTCTGCGCTTTGACGGATTTCACGCGGGTTGAATGGATCACCTTCCACGGTGTCGAACTGCCGGCGGATCACGCGATCAAGTGTTGTGGTATTCCCCTCAATGTCGATCCGCTCGACAAAGATGCGCGGTCCTTTGACCAGTGCGAAGGTGACATCCAGCGTCAAATTTCTATCGTTCCGAGTCACGCGAGGCTCGACACGCAGAAAGTCCACTCCCTGCTTCAGACCAAGCCTCTCCAACCGAACTAACGAGTTCTCAACATGCGATGGTGAATAAATCACACCCGGCTTGATCTTCAGCGCAGCCTGATATGGTGCCGCATCAACACCAGGGATTTCGCTAACCACCGAAACATTGCCGAACTTGAACTGCTGGCCCTCTGTCACGTTCATGACCAGAAAGAACGCATCGCGTTCACGGGTGAATTCCACGTTGGCGCTGTTGACGCGGAAATCAACATATCCGCGCGACAGGTAGAAATCGCGAAGCACTTGTTTGTCGAACTCAATGCGATCCGCAATGAAGGTATCCGAGCGGAAAAAGGCCCGTAAAAGACCGGCCTGCTTGGTTTCCAAGACCCTGCGCAAGCGGCGGTCGGAATAAACGCGGTTGCCAACAAAGCTAACTCTTTCGATCTCGATCGTATCGCCCTCGGCGATTTCGAAAACCAGATCGACGCGGTTATCGCTGCGCCTGATGATCCTTGGAACGACAGTTGCCGCGACCCGCCCCTGTGCCGAGTAAATCTCGGCAATCAAATTTGCGTCTTTTTCAGCCTGTTCGGGTGTGAACACCCTGCGCGACTCGGACTGGATCACTTCCTGCAAACGGTCGTCGTTGATGCGTCGATTGCCTTCGAAACTGATCTTGTTGATCGTCGGGTTTTCTTTGACCGAAATAACCAAGGTATTGCCACGAGGCGTGAGTTCGACTGTCTCAAAAACACCACTGTCAAGCAGACGCTGAAAGGCGTCATTCAACTGTCCAGCGGTCACTTCCTGCCCCCGTTCTATGCCGGCACGCGAAACAACGGTTGTGTCATCAATACGCTGATTGCCTTCGACCTGGATCGAGTTGAAAGTGTATGTTTGCGCCAGTGCGGCCCCGGTTGTAGAGAAGCTGGCCGCAGCAAAGACCAGAAAAATAGAAAGTACAGCGCGCAACAAGATATAGCTATGCACCGTGTTTCGATCGCAGGATGTGCGCGCGCCTCTGCCGTCACTCATGTTATCAATCCAAGTTTTTGTGGCCCTAGAATGGTCACTACCGGGATATCTGCATGTTGTCAAAACCACAAAAGCAAAGCGCGACCAAAAGGTCGCGCGGTTCGGGATTGCTCATAACAAAGAATCAGAGGCTCAGCACATACGCTCCTGCCGCTAGTGCCAGCGCAATCGCTCCAAAACTGAGAAACCTATCCCAGTTCAAAGACATGATGAGGCTGATGCCGCGATACGAAGTTTGCAGAGAATGAATCATGGTTTGATCGACAGAATGATGTGGTTCAGTTGAGCCAGCCTAGCTTTGGAATGAGGCATTACTGAGGCGGAATTGAGGCGTATCGCCACTGTTCCATTTACTCAGCAGAACAAGTCATTGCTAAGGGAAAACACCATCAATGACAGGATCAACGTGATCCCGACCCCCATCAACACCTTCAACGCCGCATCACTGGGTGGACGTCCGGCAATGGCTTCGTAGGCATAAAACACCAGATGCCCCCCATCCAACGCCGGGATCGGGAACAGATTCAGCATTCCAACTGCGGTCGACAAAACAGCGATGAACCAAATGAAACTTTGCGCCCCCTGGCTGGCCATGGCGCCGGATGTTTCCGCAATACCGATCGGTCCGGAAATATTGCAGGTGCTGATCGCACCAGTGATCATGTGCCATATGCCAGACAATGACCCTTCGACAATTCTCATCGTCTGTGCAGCGCCGTTGCCGAGTGCTGTCAGAAAACCGGTTGGTTCGGTGGCAGGCTCCAGCATCATCCCGCCAACAATCCCAATCCGCCAGTGCGTGACAAACCCGCCTTCGGGTTGCGGCTCATCCGTACGTCTGGGTGCCAACGCGAATTCGTGCGTTTGCCCGTCCCGCCAGACATCCAACAGCAATACGCGTCCATCGGACGTTTCGACGCGCTCTTTCAACTGAGAAAAGGCAAAGATCGGATCGCCATCAACGGACAGAATAACGTCCCCCGGTTCCAACTCAATGTCCATCGCCGCGCTGCGCGGGGCAACTTGTTGAATCAAAGGTGGAAACAGCCAAGGACCTTTGACAACCAGTTCTTGTCCATCCCGTAGAACCGTGTAGTCCAAAGACGCGGACTCAGGCAGGCTGTCGACAAATCCGGACCATTGGGCGCTTTGGTCGAAATCCGGTGTATCTACTCCATTGATTGCTCTGATTTCGTCGCCGATCCGCAACTCTTGAACCGTGTTCGGCAACGGGAACAATTCTCCCACAGTCAGGGGGCTTTTGGCCTGCCCCTGAAACATGAATATCAAACCGAATACGATTATCGACATAATAAAATTGAAGACCGGCCCAGCGGCAACAGTTGCTGTACGCGCCCAAAGCGGTGCGCCGTGCATGGTGTGGCGGATATCATCCGGATTGTTGCGATAGATCTCGGCCATTGACTCGCCATCCTTGCCCGATGCCGCGTTGGCATCCCCCAGGAATTTGACGTAGCCACCAAATGGCAGGGCCGCGATCTGCCAACGCGTGCCATGCTTGTCCATCCGACTCCACAAGACCGGTCCGAAACCCAGGGAAAACACTTCGGCGTGTATGCCGGTCCAACGGCCAACGATATAGTGGCCATATTCGTGCACGGCCACAATAACAGACAGCGCCACGACAAAGGCCAGAATCGTATACATAAATCCGCCAAATTGCGGGATCAGAGTGATGATATCCAAGTTTTTATCCTGCTCGTTTCAGCATCGCGTCATCTGTCCACCTACGTGCCAGATGGTCTGTTTGCTTAACGTTATCAAGGGTCATTGGGGCGTCAATAAGACCTGAAGCGCCCTCAAATCTGTCAAGAACGCTTTCAACGATGGCAGCCATCTCCAGAAACCCGACTTTGCGCGCTATGAAGAGATCCAAGGCTCGCTCTTTAGCCGCATTGAAAACAGCGCCTGCCAAGCCCCCTCGTTCCATCACTTCGCGCGCCAGTCGAAGTGCGGGATACCGCGTTTCGTCCGGTTGACGAAAATGCAACCGCTCAAGTTTTGTCAGATCCAGACGATCAACTGGCAATTCGCGTCGTTCCGGCCAATGCAATGCATAACCGATGGCGTGGCGCATGTCAGGCGCTCCCAAGTGCGCCATCAATGCGCCGTCACGAAACCCAACCAAAGCGTGCACCATGGATTCTGGATGGACGACGACTTCGATCTGCGATGGGTCAACACCGAAAAACTCTCTTGTTTCGATAAGTTCAAGCGCCTTGTTGAACATGGAGGCGCTATCAATGGTAATCCGCTGACCCATATTCCAGTTCGGATGCCGTGAAGCCTGTTCCACTGTCGCCTGCTTCAGGTCTTCCATCGACCAGTCTCGAAACGCTCCACCACTTGCCGTAATAATGACTCGTTCGACCGCTTCAATATCCTCGCCAACCAACGCCTGAAACACCGCCGAGTGTTCGCTGTCGACCGGCAGCAGACTTGCATTGTGAGCTTTGGCAGTTTCCAACACCAATTTACCGGCACAAACCAGCGTTTCCTTGTTGGCGAGTGCCAGCGTAGCACCTTGTTTCAGCGCCTCGAGCCCCGGTGCCAGCCCCGCGGCACCGACGATCGCTGACATGACCCAGTCAGCCGGCCTGGACGCGGCCTCGTCCAACGCTGCCTGCCCCGCCGCCGCTTCGACACCGGTGCCGGCCAAAGCGTGGCGCAGTTCCGGCAGGCATTCTTCGTAGGCAGTAATCGCGACGTCCGCGCGCAAACGCTGGGCGTCTTCAGCCAAACGCTTAACATTCGCACCGCCGGTCAGAGCGACGATGTCATAAGCGTCCACATCACGATCAATCAAATCGATGGTGCTTTGACCAATCGACCCGGTGGCGCCGAAAATCGTGACCTTTCGCATTACATCACCCCGGGCTCATAAATGAGCCCTGCCAACAAGACAAATACGGCCGCACCCATCATACCATCAAAGCGATCCAGAAAACCGCCATGCCCCGGAATTAGATTGGAGCTGTCCTTGACACCCAGCCTGCGCTTCAAAGCGCTTTCGGCAATATCCCCGAACTGGCTGGCCATGGACGTCATGACAGACATGACAATCAAACCAGGACCAATCCCCGCATAAACAGAGAATACTGCGCCAACAAGCCCAGCTGCGATCCATCCGCCGGCGGTTCCGGACCAGGTTTTTTTGGGACTGACACGAGGCCAGAACTTGGGGCCTCCAATAGCCTTCCCAGCAAAATACCCGGCCACATCGGTAGCCACTACAACGGCGATCAACCAAAGAATCCAGCCGAACCCCAAGCCTTCGCGGATGAGGATGAAGCCCAATCCCGACGCGGCGATCCAGAACGCGAATACTAAATAAATGCCCTTCTCTCGACCGACCTGTCCTGCTCCGACCAGAGCAGGGGCCAACAGAACCGGCAGACGGAAAACGGGCGGAAGGTGGTAGCTTATGAAAACCGCTAAGCCAGTCACAAGCGCGAGTTGAAGCGCAACCCCACGATGATCGGGAGAGATCATCCGAGCAAGCTCCCAAATCATAAGTGCCGACGCCGCCGCGATAAAGGACTCGAACCATAGCCCACCAAGCCACACTTCGACCGCCCCGACAGTAACCAGAACCATGGCCGAAATAACGCGAGCCGTCAGATCCGACCAACGCCCATCATTCATACCTTAACGGCCCCAAAACGGCGGTCGCGTGCACCATAACTCCGGCACAGGCGCTCAAGTTCGCTGGCCGTAAAATCCGGCCACAATGTATCGATAAACTCATACTCGGCATAGGCGGACTGCCAGAGAAGGAAGTTGGAGATTCGCGCCTCGCCGCTGGTTCGGATCACCAGATCCGGGTCCGGTAAAACATGTGTATCCAGGTATTTGGGCAGCGTCTCTTCGTCGACGTCATCGGGTTTCAACCGACCATCGGCGACGTCTTGTGCCAGACGCTTCGTAGCCCGCGACACCTCATCCCGGCCACCATAGTTGAGCGCAATTGTAAGGTTCACGCCTTTGTTTTCCCTGGTTCTTTCCTCCAGCGTGTCCATTAGCAAAATCAGCTTTTCATCCAATCGAACCCGATCGCCAATAAAACGAACCCGAACGCCTTTCGCATCCAGCGCCATTGTTTCCTTGGCAATATAACGACGGAAAAGACTCATCAACCCGGCGACTTCCGCCTGCGTACGCTTCCAGTTTTCGGTTGAGAAAGCAAAAATCGTCAAATACTTGATGCCAAGATCAGGGCACGCCTCAACCACTTCACGGACACGTTTTGCACCCGCATGGTGACCAAACAGCCTTGGTCGCCCCCTGGCCTGCGCCCAACGCCCATTGCCATCCATTATGATGGCGACATGACGTGGCCCCACGGCCGGTTCGCTTATGGGATCTTTTGGCATGGTGCCGCTCAGACCTGCATGATTTCCGCTTGTTTATGCTCCAACGCGTCGTCCACGGTCTTGATCATCTTGTCGGTCAGTTCCTGCACTTCGGCTTCCCAGAACTTCTGGTCATCTTCCGAGACCGCATTGTCGTTCTTAGCTTTCTTGATCTGGTCCATCCCGTCTCGGCGCACGTTTCGAATGGCAACGCGGGCATGTTCCGCATATTGCCCCGCAACCTTGCCCAACTCACGACGACGCTCTTCGTTCAGCTCGGGGATCGGCAACATTATGATGGTGCCATTGAGTTGCGGATTGATTCCCAATCCACTTTCACGAATGGCTTTTTCCACTTTTCCAACCAACGATTTGTCCCAGACATTTACGGTAACCATTCGCGGCTCAGGGACATTCACGGTGCCAACCTGGTTGATCGGGGTCAACGCGCCATAGGCATCGACCATGATCGGCTCCAACATCGAGGCGGACGCACGCCCCGTTCGCAGCGAGGCGAATTCTGTACGCAGGTTGGCCATCGCGCCGTCCATGCGGCGCTGCAGATCTTTGGTATCCAGTTCAAAATCATCAGACATGCTGCTCACTCCCCGAATTCAGGTGCTGTTGGGATGGGTGATAAGCCATCACAAATGGGATGTATAGCAATCATGGCCGGGAATTCTCGCAATTGCGAGAGGACTCGCCGAATTTCACAATAACAAGGGACGTGACCCGCCCGACCCTTTTTGGTCGACGGGTCACCAAATTAGGACGAACCTAAGCGTTCACATCCACTACGACGCGACCTTTGACCTGACCTTTCAGGATATCTCCGCCCAGTTTTGGCAGATCTCCGAGTGTCGCAGGCTGGATCATTTCCTCAAGCTTATCCAAGGGCAGGTCAGAGGCGATGCGATTCCATGCTCGTACGCGGTTGGCATAAGGTTGCATCACACTGTCGATACCGAGCAGGTTCACGCCGCGCAGTATGAATGGCGTGATTAACGCGCCCTCGATTACCGCTCCTCCAGCCAGACCAATGGCGGCAACGGATGCGCCATATTTCATCTGCTTTAAGACCCGCCCCAGCATCACACCGGCAACGGCATCGACGCAGCCGGCCCAGGTTTCGCTTTCCAATGGCTTGCGCGTGGTTTCACTGAATTCATCCCGTCCGACAACCTGGGTCGCACCCAACCCCCTGAGATACGCTTCTTGCTCCGGACGACCAGTCACAGCCGCGACTTCATAGCCGAGATTGGCCAGAATGGCGGTTGCCACACTGCCGACGCCTCCTGCCGCCCCGGTAACCAGAACCGGCCCGTGATCCTTTTGCAGACCGTGATCCTCCAACGCCATGACAGCAAGCATCGACGTAAGTCCTGCGGTTCCGACCGCCATCGCCTGGCGCGTATCCAACCCCGCAGGCAATGGAACCAACCAATCAGCCAACACCCGAGCTTTTTGCCCGTACCCGCCCCAATGCGCCTCACCCACGCGCCAACCGGTCAGAACCACTTTGTCACCGGGTTTGTAACGATCATCGGAACTTTGCTCGACCGTCCCCGCAAAATCGATTCCCGGAACATGCGGGTACTTGCGAACAAGCCCCCCGCCCGGTCCGATGCACAACCCGTCCTTGTAGTTCACAGTAGAGAAATCGACAGCTACCAGAACCTCGCCATTCGGCAGATCATCCACAGCGATCTGCTTTACGGACGCACTGGTCTTTCCGCTTTGCTCGTCTTTTTCCACAACCAACGCATTGAACATCTCAATCTTCCCTTTTCATTTCCGGGTTACAGTCCGCTCTTCTTTCTCTCCAAGAAATTGACGTACCCTATTTTAACGCCAAAACCGGTCCTGCACGACAGCCCATCGCATACCGTGTTCCGTTAAAACCTCGATACGAGTTCCCGGTTCCCAACAGGCGCGATCAACCATGCCTATTGCCACATTCACCTGAAATTCAGGCGAGAACACAGCCGACGCGACCTGTCCCACACTGCCACCGTTGGCCACCAACGGCCAGGACCCTGTGCAGGGTCCAATCTCGCCCTCGATCACCAGGGGCCGGATCTGTCGCGGCGGTCCGTTACGCGCCTGCTCGGCCAAAGCGGCCTTGCCGATGTAGTCCTCGGGAGAGTTGCAGAATCGTCCCAACCCACATTCATACGGTGTATTCTCGCGCCGCATGTCCGAGCCAAAGCTCAATAGCCCGCTTTCGACCCTTTCTATTCCGTTGGGACATCCGGCACGCACCTGCAAGTCACGTCCGGCCGCAAACAGGGCGTTCCACAACGGCATGCCGTATTCTTCGCCTTCGACATAAACCTCGAATCCGCCTTGTTTGGACCAACCTGACCGTGCGACCACGAACTCACGATCCTCGAACCGGAGCTTTTTGTAGCGGAAGAAACGGATATCCCGCACGGCGTCGCCAAAGACACGCGCCATCAACTCATCGGCCTTGGGGCCTTGAACCGCCAGAGGAGACACATCCGGTTCGTCAACCTCCACGTCCAAACCCAGTGCAACGGCGATGCCCAAAGCAAATTGCCACAGATCACCGTCAGCGACCGACAGCCAATAGTGATCTTCTGCCAGTTTCACGGCCACAGGATCGTTCAACATGCCACCGTTGTGATCAACCGTCGGAACGTAATAGCATTGATCCGCCGCCATACTGCCCATGTCGCGCGGGCTGAGCATCTTCATCAGCCGCAGAGCATCCGGCCCTTTTATCTCGACCTGCCTCTCACAGGCGACATCCCAAACCTGTACATGTTGCTTGAGATGTGCGCAGTCCGCCTCGACGCTTTCAAAGAAAGTCGGCAGCAACATGTGGTTGTAGACCGTGTAGCCGCCGACACCTTGGGCTTCGACCCCAGGTGTGAACGGCGTCTTTCGGACACGACGGTTAGGAAAAATAACGGCCATATCAGAACTCCGTCGGCATGAAGATCAGATCGCTGACCGGTGCCTTGGAACCGGTCTCTGTCAGCATTTTGTGAATTTGCCCCCTATGATGGGTCTGATGGTTGAAAAAATGGATGATCACCATCGCCACGGGCTTGCTGATCTCGCGCTTCGCGACTCCCGAGTACCACGTGATTTTCCCTGCCAGAGCTTGATCGTTCAATCTGTCCGCCCATTTGACGATCCGATCATCCATCTCACGCCGCGCGGGCAACCATGTGGCCAATTCGCTATGCAGCGCAGCACTGTGAGGAATACCACCTTCGGGTCCCGGACCGCCATCAAAGCGCGACATCCAAATTGTATCCCCCCAGAGCAGGTGGTTCGCCGTTCCAAGGATCGAGCTGAAGAACGCTCCCCGATCTCGGGTCAGTTCATCGGCGCTCAACGCATCAAAAAAGCTCACCAACTGGCTGTTTTGCCAGCAATTATAGCGGGCCAATTCGCGCGCATACGCTGCCGAGATCATCACTTTGGTCCGTGCCAGTCGATCTGGCAGATTTCAGCGGAACGCCCGTCAAAATCCCAGACCCGGCCAAAGGCCCGCACCTTGCCCTTCGAGGCCGTGGCGACTGTGATGTCCGGCCCCATCCAGTATTCCGTGTTCGAGATCACGATATCCGTATCCTTGTCCTTGCCCTGGACCGGGAAGACAGTGCCCTGGATTTTTCGGCCCACCGTGATGTGGCGGTTCTTGCCTTCGTTGACATACGTAACCGGCTGCCGTTCGGCCCCAAGAAACTCACCCACCAAAACCGAGAACAGGCCGGTCGTTCCCTTCGCCTGCCCAGAAAAGATTTTGACCAGACCCTCGAACGCAGCGTGGCTTGCGCGATCATCGATGAACACGGCGGCCTTCCAGTTGCCGCGCGACATCATGCCCGGTATTTCGATGAGCAACCCGATGTTTAGACCGGACAAATCCTCGTCCCCATAGTGACCGCTGTCGATCCGAACACCGCCCCAGGTCTGGCAATGTCCTTCGGTCGGTGGATGCTTGCCCAACGATACCACGCAGGGGCAAAACACAGTGCAATTGCAGTTCAACACCAGTTCACCCTTGATCGTCCAAGGCGTCAGGCCGGGATCCTTGCGTTCCGCGGCAGGATGACGGCTGTCGATTTTTTCAACCACTTCCAAACGGTCGTTTGCCATGAGTATTCCTCCTTAGATCAATCCGAAACCGATCGCCGCGGCGGTCGCAAGAAGCAGCGCGCCCAACGGTCGGGTAATCCAGCGCCCGAGATCGGGCATTTTCTCGATAATCATTATCGCGGTCGCCAACCCCATGAACGCCAGGTTCATGACACCTCCGACAAACGCCAACAGCATGAGCGCCCAGCAGCAACCCAGACAGACCAACCCCAACCTGATCCCGTTGCGCCACGGCCCTTCATCCCAATGCGCCAAAAAGAACATCATGGGCGAGCGACATTTTTCCAGGCAGGCATCCTTGATCGGAGAAAACTGATAAAGGCCCGCGATGGCCAGCAGACTGGCGGACAACCAGACACTGCCGCTTTGTCCCAACGGATCAAGCAATCCGACTTGATAGAGACCAAACTGCAGCAACGCAGCAGCAACGGAGAACCCAATCCAGACCGACAGATATCCGCCCAGCAACCGCGGCATCCGCACCGGAGCACCGGTCTGACCGAGTTCTTCGTAAGTTGCCAAGGCGGGCAAAACGGTAGGTGCCATCATCGCCGCAGACATCAAGACCCACATGGCGATCAAACGCGCAAATCCGGCTGTATCCGGTGTTACGATGCACAAGCTGGCCCAGAATTCGCCGCCATAGACAGATGCAAACTGGCGTATTTCGGACGGAACGGCCATAAGATACAGCAACGTCCAGGCGGTTACGATCACCGCAAACAACCCCAACCAGTGAGGCGCGGACATGGCGCGAATGCGACTCGACAGCACGGCTATCCCCTCCTCACTCCCGACTCAGTTCTTGCAATTCAAATGTCAGACTTTTAAATGTCAGACAAATAAAAAATGACGTGCACATGAAAATTGATCCGCAAAACCCCGCCGATCTGTCAGCCCAGATCGCCCAGGCCATCAAAGACGCCATCGTCTCCGGTGCATTGATTGTCGACGCGCGGTTGCCGTCCGAAGCGGAACTGGCGGATCAATTTCAGGTGTCGCGACCGACCGTACGAGAGGCACTAAAACGGCTCGCGGCACAATCCCTGATCCGAACTCAACGTGGGGCAACCGGGGGGGCTTTCGTAAACCGTCTGAGTTTTGAAGACGCCTATTCCCAACAGATTACCACTTCTACGCTGTTGCTGTCGATGAACGCCGTCAGCTTCGATACTGCCTGCGAAGCCCGTTATGCGCTGGAGCGTGCTTGTGCGCCGTTGTCGGCGACGCGTCGGACGGCTGACCAACTGGCGACAATGCGGGCCGAGATTTTTCGCCAATCACAGCCCGGTTTGACCGACGAGGCGTTTTGCGCCTCGGACGTGGCGTTTCATCGGGCGCTGGTTGATGGCGCCGGAAATCCGGTTCTGTCCTATCAGCTCGCCGGAGCCGTCGAGGCGATGCAGCCTCTGATGAACATGATCACCTTCACGGCCCGATCGCGCGAAGCAATCATTGCTCTGCACACCCGTATCGCGGATGCACTTGATGCATGCGACGCTCCGGCCGCGGATAAGGCGTTGGCAGAACTGGAATCCTACACACGGCAATTGGCGCAAGACGTCGTCGAACGACGCCGGAAACGGCCGGAATAATCCAATTCCTTAACTCTGGGCTTGACGCGCGGTGTGTCGCAACATGACACTCGGGCAGGCAGCGTGGCGCCCGGCATCAAGACCGGTTTTCCCTATAAATAATATATATCAACGATTTACGGGAGGAAGTTATGAATCTTAGACCGGACCCAACCTTTTATCCATCCCCCAAGATAGCGATGGAAGCACCGGCTGAAACCTTGGCCTTTACCCTTATGCTAAGCCCGGATTTCTCTCAACCCGACGGTTTGGCAGTGGTCAATGTCGATCCGAAGTCGAAGGATTATGGCAAGATCGTTCATTCTGTGATCATGCCGGAAAAAGGCGATGAGTTTCATCACTTTGGATGGAATGCCTGCTCCTCTTCACTTTCACCACTCACGGGCCATGCCTTTCTTGAACGGCGCTACCTCATCATTCCGGGTATTCGGTCCAGCAGGATTTATGTCATCGATGTCAAAGATCCCTTGGCTGCCAAGATCCACAAGATCATCGAACCCGAGGAGGTCTTTGCAAAGACTGGCTATTCACGCCCGCATACGATCCACTGCGGACCCGAAGGCATCTATGTCAGCACGCTGGGCGGCGGTGGGCCCGACGGCACTGATGGGCCTCCGGGTATCTTCATTCTTGACTGTCAGACATTCGACATCATCGGCCGATACGAAATCGAACGCGGAGTGCAGGACAAGCAGTATGATTTCTGGTGGAACCTGCCTCGCGACTATATGGTCAGTTCGGAATGGGGCCTGCCGCCTCAGTTCGAAAATGGCCTTGTTCCCGAAGATTTGCTGTCCAACAAATACGGGCACCGGATTCACTTTTGGAATTTGAGAAGCCGCACAAACGTTCAAACCATCGATCTGGGCGAGAACCATCAGATGGCCTTGGAAATCCGCCCGGCGCATGATCCGGTCAAACAGCATGGATTCTGCGGTGTGGTGGTGGATACAACCAATCTGCAAGGCTGTATCTTTACTTGGTGGCGTAAGCCAGATGGCACATTTGAGGCCAAAAAAACCATCACGATAGACCCACAACCAGCGGACCCCGACGACCTGCCAGAGCTTCTAAAAGGCTTTGCCGCCGTACCACCGCTCGTCACCGACATTGATCTCAGTCTTGATGACAAATACCTCTATGTCTCGTGCTGGGGTATTGGAGAGATGCATCAATACGACGTATCCGACCCGATGAACCCCGTTCTGGCCGGAAAGGTCGACATCGGCGGGATCGTCAAGAAAACCAAGCATCCCAATGGCAAGGAATTCGGCTATGGCCCGCAGATGGTCGAGATCAGCCGCGACGGCAAACGTGTCTATTGGACCAATTCGCTGTATTCTACCTGGGATGACCAGTTTTACCCAGGTGATCGGGGCGCGGCCATGGTGAAAGCGGATGTAGGCGAGAATGGTGGGTTAACCTTGGATCCTGAGTTCTGGGTCGAATTCCCTGACGGATACCGCACACACCAGATACGTCTTGAGGGCGGAGACTGCTCAACCGACAGTTTCTGCTATCCTTCGGTCTGACTTGGACACTCTGATGACAACAACGGCCGGCCTTTGGCTGGCCGTTTTTCTGAGCGGCCTTTATCACGGGATTAACCCGGGAATGGGGTGGCCTCTGGCTGTTTCCGCAGCGCTTATGGAGCAGAAACATTCTGCTCTGTTGCGCGCGCTGGGCGCATTGGCGGCGGGGCATTTTCTGGCCATGCTCGCCATCCTGCTGCCTTTCGCGATGCTGACCACGCTCGTGGAGTGGCAGCTCGAGATTCGTATTGGTGCATCGGTTCTGGTGACAGCAATGGGTCTCTATCTTCTGGCAACCCGAAGGCATCCACGCTTCTTGTCCCGCGTTCCGCCTGCCCGCCTTGTGCTTTGGTCATTCCTTGTCGCTCTGGCGCATGGAGCAGCATTGATGCTCGTTCCAATCTATTTGGGGCTTTGTAAGCTGGATGAAGAAAGCACCGGCCATCAGGCGGCCGGTGAATTGATGGGTGCGAATGTAGGATTGACTTTGCTGGTAGCAACACTTCACACGGTTGCGATGATTGCGGTCGGCGCGGTTCTTTCGGTCGCGGTCTATCGATGGCTAGGCCTTCGGTTCCTGTCACGCAGCTGGTTCGATCTGGAATTGGTGTGGGCAATGAGTCTTGTTGCTGTCGGTGGCCTCAGTCTCTGGGCGGCGATTTGAGGGGCGCTTCCTCGGATATTCTTTTTTGTTAAATGCATACTGGATCGCGTTTCGCCTCTTTGCATCGGTCAACTTCCCACTTATATCTGTAGTGTCCCTTTGGGGACTATGGACATAAACGCGCTCGTAATAAGCGGATCGGACCCGGGGGCGGTACCCGGCGGCTCCACCAAAATCCTTCGTTTGGGGATCATGGGGCCGAAATAGGATCGACGGACGTCTAAAGGGGTTGGCTTTGTCTCGGTGAGGTACCACCGTTACCGGTCCGAACAGTACAATTGCAAACGACAATCGTGCTCCGGTTGCAGTTGCTGCGTAAGCAGTAACAAGACCGAAACTTAAGCCCTTGCGCCTAGCCGCGTAAGGCGGGGTCCGCAGGTACCTGGCAACAGAAACCTGCATTTTCCTGAAAAAGATCAGACTTTATCGAAATTGCTGGGTCGGATTCAGGTATTGTACACCTTTTTCTCCCATCGTGACCAGACAACGACGGAGATGCGAGATGACGAAATCCGACGCCTTGAAAGCTTGGTACAAGGAAGTCTGGGAGCAAGGCAATGTTGATGCCATTCCCCGCTTCTTTGCTCCGGATACATTGGCCGACGGCTTGATTCCGGAAATGCAGGTCGGCCCGGACGATTTTCGAGATCTGGTAACAGCTTTTAGGCACATTCTTGGTGAAATCCGGGTCGATATACCAAAGATTATCGAGGACGATGATTGGCTGTCGGCCATATTGCATGTCCGCACCTCACGCGCGGACAATGGCGCACCCATCGAAGTTTCCGGTCAGGTCATGGCGCGGTTTCGCGATGGCGTCATGGTGGAAACTTACAATCAGTTCGATTTCATCTCGTTTTTTGAACAACTTGGTCAGTTTCCACAAGATACACTGCCGGTCTGCATGACCGGTCAGCGCTTGGATTTCGCCTAGTGTTCAATCCCGAGTATTGACGGCAACCGCGATCAAGCGCTAGCAATGTTGCATGGGGCTGGATTGCGAACGCCCCGTGAGGCGCCAGCCCAAGGTTCGCATGTTTCCAATGGAAAAGGACACATGCCATGGTAGCTCCGAACGCAATAACAGTCCCTCAACTCATCCGTCTGATCGGCACTCCGTCAAGCCCCACCATCGTCGACGTATCAACTGACGAAGATTTTCAGGTCGATCCTTTTATGATTCCGGGGTCGTTCCGGCACCCCCACACCGACGTCGAAGGGCTTTGCCAGCGAATTGGTGACAGGCCCTGTGTCATCGCCTGCCAAAAAGGCCAAAAGCTCAGTCAGGGCTTGGTGGCCTGGCTGCAAAATGATGGCTTTCGCGCCGAGTTCCTGGAAGGTGGAATGTACGCTTGGCGAGAGCATCCCGAAGCCATGCGGATTCCATCTGCCAATATTCCTGCGGCGGTCGGCGGTAGTACACTTTGGGTCACGCGTCATCGCCCCAAAATAGACCGGATCGCCTGTCCCTGGCTCATCCGGCGATTTGTCGATCCCAAAGCACGATTTCTCTTCGTTGCACCGGCAGAAGTATCGGGGGTCGCCGAACGATATGCAGCAACCCCATTTGATGTCGAAGACACGTTCTGGAGTCACCGGGGCGAAAAATGCACCTTTGACACAATGCTTGACGAATTCCAGCTTAGATCCACTGCTCTTGACCACCTTTCGAAAGTTGTAAGAGGGGCGGATACCAACCGGCACGATCTGGCGCCTGAGGCGGCAGGCCTGCTTGCTATTTCCGTCGGTCTGTCACGCCAATACCGGGACGATCACGAGCAGCTTACGGCCGGGGTTCAATTGTATGACGCGTTATACCGTTGGGCGCGTGACGGGTATGAAGAAGGACACGACTGGCCGGCGGATCGCAAGAAATGACCCCGACACTTGGCGATCTGGCGCGCGTTTTTGGACGGATCGGAGTCATGTCGTTTGGAGGTCCGGCGGCGCAAATCTCGTTGATGCATCAGGAGCTTGTTGAAAAAAGACCCTGGCTCGACGATCAGACGTTTCTGCGCGCCTTGTCCCTATGCATGCTTTTGCCCGGCCCTGAGGCGATGCAGTTGGCAACCTATTCCGGCTGGCGGCTCAAGGGCGTTTCTGGCGGATTGCTGGCGGGCGGGTTGTTCGTTATCCCGGGCGCAATTGTTATCGCCGTCCTGACTACACTCTATGCCGCATACGGCGCGCTGCCCTTGGTGCAATCCGCTTTTTTGGGCATCAAGGCGGCAGTAATCATCATTGTTCTCCAAGCGCTTCTGAGTTTATCGCGCAGGGCGCTTGTATCGGGCGTGGCAAGGTCAATCTCGGTTCTGGCATTCATAGCCATCTTCGTATTCAACTTACCTTTTCCACTCATTATTGCACTCGCTGCCACCTGGGGGCTGATGACCTCATCTACGCCCACGACTGTCCCTTCGTCCATCAAACGGCCTAGTGATAATCCAGTCAAAACGGCTGCGATATGGATGACGCTTTGGCTGCTTCCCCTCTTCGTTGTGACCGCCTCAGGTCACCAGTTACTTAGCGATCTGGGCTGGTTTTTCGCCCGAATGGCGGTTGTGACATTTGGCGGTGCATATGCGGTTCTCGCCTACATGACACAGACTGTGGTGGACCAATATCACTGGATTTCGACAGACCAGATGATTGACGCCCTGGGCCTTGCAGAAACGACGCCTGGCCCGCTGATACTCGTCACCCAGTTCGTGGCGATGCTCAGCGGTCATATCCAGGGCGGTTTCGCCTTCTCTATCGCCGCCGGCCTCGTCGCTTTGTGGGCTACATTCGTTCCTTGCTTTTTATGGATATTTCTTGCCGCACCGTATTTGGAGCAGATCTCTACGCGCCCCCGACTGGCTGCTGCACTGGCTGCGATTTCTGCGGCAGTGGTCGGTGTTATCCTGAATCTATCGGTCTGGTTTGCGCTCAACGTGCTGTTTGGAGCACTATCGTCGGTATCATTTGGACCAATGTCTTTTTCTTTGCCAGATCCCAGTCAACTGAATGTCGAAGCCCTATTGTTGACCACATTTGCAGGGGTCCTGGTGTTCGGGGTCAAATTTCGCATTGAGACGACCTTGGTGATTTTGGCGGTCACTGGAACAATCGGGCATTTCATCTGACCAAGAATCCGATAGAAGCACTTTTGTTTCCAAGCGAATCCCGTATGCTGAAACCAATATTTATCGAGGAAATACCATGTCGCGCGACATTGACTACGGAAACCTCATGCACTCTGCGATGCGGGGGCTGATCAGGACAGTTCTGGCAGACGTCGCCGCGAGCGGTCTTCCGGGGGCGCACCACTTTTTCATCACTTTCGACACCCGCCATGCCGGGGTCGAACTCGCCGATTGGTTGCGTGACCGGTACCCCGAAGAAATGACCATTGTCATGCAGCATTGGTTCGAAAACCTCATTGTAACCAATGATGGTTTTTCGATTACATTGAATTTCGGCGACTCGCCGGAACCGCTTTATATCCCGTACTCAGCCATAAAGACTTTCGTTGATCCTTCGGTTGAATTCGGCCTTCGGTTCGAAACTGCCGATGGAGAAGACGAAGAAGAGCCCCTGGATGCTACGCCAGAGGTCTTCGAAGACGCACCCGAACAGCCACGGCACGATGCCGATGTGGTGTCACTGGATAGCTTCCGCAAATAATCCATTCGAAATCAAAAAGCCGCCCGGACCCGCAATTCGCGGGCCTTATTCCTTGGTCAGAAATGTTTCAACGGATCTGGATTTCGTTCCGTTTCGAAACCGTGTGAACGATAGATGAAGACCACCTTTGGCCAGTGTCCTGTCGAATTGCTGCAATTCGTACCCTCCGGCATCGTCAATGAACAGGGAATAGATCGTCATCGTATCGCCGGTAATTCGACCCCAAACAAATGGTTCACCCTTCATTGGGTCCAACTGAACCTCGTGTCCGAATACGTTCCGGCGCATGGCAGCTGAATAGACATCCGGCCTGTCTGTCGGCAAGAAATCGACCGAGTATTCCTGTTCCTTCACACGCCCGTCTTGTCTATAAGTCGTCGTGCTCCAACTCACGTTAAACCCGTCCTTGGTTTCGGCGATTGCGACGCTCATATCCCGAGGTGTTTCTGTTCCTTCTGTATCCACCAAGTTGGCCGAGCCGTGATAGACTCCCACGTATGACGAGACTTCCGCCGCGTAACCGGAACCGGATACCGACAAGAAGATCAAAAAACCCGTTAACCCATACCGCATCACACGGAACAAACGCTCTCGGAACAGTTCAAGCATCCGGATTCTCCACTCTGGTAATGAAAACCATCTTACAGCCGAGCCCAAGGCAAACAACGATACAGTTCCGCACGGGCACGAAAAATTGACGCGCCAGAAAGTCTGTACCTGCAAAAGCCTTGCGCATAAGGTGCGCCCAACTGGCCGATTGCGTCACGGCTTGGCTGCGGCTAAACGGCATACAACAGCATACCAGACGGAGTGACAGATGTCTCAGACCCGCACCGAATCCGACAGCTTTGGCCCGCTCGAGGTTCCTGCCGACAAGTATTGGGGCGCGCAAACGCAGCGTTCGATCATGAACTTCCCGATCGGTTGGGAAAAACAACCCATCGCCATTGTGCGTGCGCTGGGCGTGATCAAGCAAGCCTGCGCGATGGAAAACAAAGCGACTGGCAAACTGGATGCCAGGATTGCCGATGCCATCATTCAGGCCGCGGCTGAGGTGATCGAAGGCAAGTTTGACGACAACTTTCCGCTGGTCGTCTGGCAGACGGGTTCTGGCACCCAGTCGAACATGAATTCGAACGAGGTCATCGCGAACCGAGCCATCGAAATTCTGGGCGGTATCATTGGTTCAAAAGACCCCGTGCATCCAAACGATCATTGCAACATGGGTCAGTCGTCGAATGATACCTTTCCCACCGCGATGCACATCGCCACGGCGATGAGTGTTCGTGACGTCCTTCTGCCGGGGCTTGAAAAGCTGGCCTCTGGTCTTGAGCAGAAGGCTGATGAGTTCAAGGACATCATCAAAATCGGCCGGACCCATACGCAGGATGCGACACCTCTGACCCTGGGGCAGGAATTCAGCGGTTATGCCCACCAGATCCGTCAGGGGATTGCACGCGTTCACGCGGCGCTGCCCGGCATCTACGAACTGGCGCAGGGCGGCACCGCCGTTGGCACAGGCCTGAACACCCAAAACGGTTGGGGCGAAGCGGTTGCGAGCCATATGGCGCAGATCACCGGCCTGCCCTTCGTGACCGCGCCGAACAAGTTCGAAGCGCTGGCTGCCCATGACGCCATGGTCTTTATGTCCGGGGCTTTGGCGACCATCGCGGGCAGCTGTTACAAGATTGCCAACGACATCCGTTTCCTGGGCTCTGGCCCGCGTTCGGGGCTTGGCGAACTGATCCTGCCCGAGAACGAGCCCGGTTCCTCCATCATGCCCGGCAAGGTGAACCCGACCCAGGCCGAGGCGCTGACACAGGTTGCTGCGCATGTAATGGGCAACAACGCCGCGATGAATTTTGCCGGCAGTCAGGGCCATTTCGAGCTGAACGTTTATAACCCGATGATGTCCTACAACCTGTTGCAATCGATCCAGCTGCTGGGCGACGCCGCCGACAGCTTTACCGAGAGGATGTTGCTGGGCATCAAGGCCAATGAGCCGCGCATCGACAAGCTGATGAAGGAATCGCTGATGCTGGTGACGGCGCTGGCCCCGACCATCGGCTATGACAACGCTACCACGGTCGCCAAGACCGCGCATAAGAACGGCACAACCCTCAAGGAAGAAGCCATTGCGTTGGGGTTTGTGGACGAGGCAACCTTTGATGCCGTAGTACGCCCCGAACAGATGATCGGCCCGAAAGACTGATGGGTAAACCGGTCAACCTGAACCGGTATCGAAAAGAAAAGGCGCGGGCCAAAAAGAAGGCCCGCGCAGATCAGAATGCCGTCGCCTTTGGGCGCACCAAGTCCGAAAAAAAAATCGTCAGGCTTCAGCAGGACAAGCAGAAGCGTGACCTTGACAATCACGAGCTGGATGAATGAGCGGTCGGCCGATAAAACGTTCATTGACCCTCAAGGGACACCGGACATCAGTCTCGCTTGAAGATGAATTCTGGCGGGCATTTCGTGATATTGCGAAAGAAAAAGATGAGCCAATCAACGCACTGGCCGCGCAAATTGATGTTGACCGCGACCCGGAAACCGGATTGGCCTCGGCTATTCGCGTGTTTATTCTGAACTGGTACCGAGACAAGTTTTAACGCTTGTCGGATCTTGGTCGTTGGGTGTAACGTTTTCCTGGAACAAAAGGGGTACATTTATGGGCAGCACGGTATTGGGACCTGACGGTCAACCTCGGTGTTCCTGGTGCCAGGCCGCGCCGGAATTCTTTGACTATCATGACACCGAATGGGGCTTTCCGGTCTCGGATGATCAGCGATTGTTCGAGAAACTGTGCCTGGAAAGCTTTCAGTCAGGTCTTAGCTGGCGCACGATCCTGAACAAGCGTGAGAACTTTCGAAACGCGTTTTTTGGATTTGATTTCCACAAGATGGCCGGTTTCTCTGAAGTTGATGTTGAACGTCTGCTGCAAAATGATGGGATCATTCGCCACCGGGGCAAGATCGAGGCGGTGATCAACAACGCCCGCCGCGCGCAGGAACTGGTGGCGTCGGAAGGATCGCTGGCAGCTTATGTCTGGCGGTATGAGGCGGAAACCCCGCCGCCCCCGCAATCAGCATCCACATCGCCCGAGTCGGTGGCAATGTCGAAGGACCTCAAGAAACGGGGCTGGAAGTTTGTTGGCCCCACGACAGTGTTTGCGTTCATGCAGGCCATGGGGCTGGTCAATGACCATGCCGAGGGCTGCGTG
Organism: Ruegeria sp. YKSE079; assembly: GCF_059612845.1. Taxonomy (NCBI): domain Bacteria; kingdom Pseudomonadati; phylum Pseudomonadota; class Alphaproteobacteria; order Rhodobacterales; family Roseobacteraceae; genus Ruegeria; species Ruegeria sp. YKSE079. The sequence goes on from NZ_JBXWRJ010000005.1 coordinate 200,308, forward strand.
ATGCGCGATAAGGCTGCACAGCTCAGAAAAGAATTCGACAAGCCCAACTAAAAAGCGCCCCGAAGGGCGCTTTAGGCATCACACCGACGCGCGATATATCTTGTCGATATTGCTACCAACTGCAGCATTGAACTCTTCATCCGACTGCTGCTTGGACAGGCCTTCGGTCAAAGCACGCGAGAATGAAGCGATCATCTTGCCGTTCTTGGCCAACAGGTCGCACGCCTCTTCGGTAGAGTATCCACCCGACAACGCAACAACACGCAGGACACGCGGATGATCCGCTAACGCGTCGTAAAGGTTGGCCTTGCTCGGAATGGTGAGTTTGAGCATCACTTCCTGCCCATCGCTCAGCTTGTCCAGGTTTTTGAGGATTTCTGCTTTCAGAATATCCTCAGCCTCGGCCTTGGTTTCGGAATGGATGTTCACCTCTGGCTCCACGATCGGGACCATTCCTGCAGCGATCACGTCACGAGCAACTTCGAATTGCTGGGTAACGACCGCCGCAATGCCTTGGGCATTGGCCTCGTGGATTACCGAACGTTCCTTGGTCCCAAAAACATTGGGATATTTGGCCAGAGATTCGGCAAGGCCCGGAATCGGCTTCATCATCTGAACGCCGTTTTCCTGCTCAGCCAGGCCTTTATCGATCTTGAGGAACGGTACGATGCCCTTTTTTTGCCAGAGGTAGTCGGCAACAGGCTTGCCGTCGATTTCCTCGCCCAGGGTACGTTCAAACAAGATCGCACCGATCACCTTGTCGCTGGTAAAGCCATCCGCAAGGATGATCCGCGCCCGCATCTTCTGGATCTCGTCGAACATCTCTTCTTCCGAGCCGTACTGCGAGGCATCCACGCCATAAAGCGCCAGCGCCTTGGGGGTAGAGCCGCCACTTTGATCCAGAGCTGCGATAAACCCCGCCCCGTTGGTCATTTGTTCGCGCTGATCTGCCTTGGACATAACACTTTCCCGTTCAATCTGATTCCACTTTGCCTTCCGCATACAGCAAGGTTTTGACGGATGGTAGTTTGTTAGCGCTCAAGGACGCGCAGCCAAATGCCGTCCTTTGCCCTGACCGTCAGATGAGCGACTGGAACCGGATCGCGCCCCTCAACCCGTTCGAATCGGAAATGGCGCAGAAACAGGGACAAGATCAGCGGACCTTCGACCATGGCAAATCCTGCGCCCGTACACACGCGCGGACCAGCCGAAAATGGCATATATGCCTCGCGCTGGCATTGTCGACCATTCTCAGTCCCCCATCGCGCCGGATCGAATTCATCCGGCCTGTGCCACAAGCGTTCATGCCGGTGCAGGTGCCAGGGGCTCAGAACTATCTGCGCGCCTTTCGGAACTGGCCTGTTCCGAAACCGGTTTGGACAGATAGTTTCCCGCACCATCATCGGCACCGGAGGGTACAAGCGCAACGCCTCGCGAAACACATCACGACTTAACTTGAGACGGGACATGACCGCAAAGCTGTGATCCTCCAAAGCCGCAGCCTCGGCAGCAACCTTTTCCTGCCAGTCCGGAAACAGCGCCATCAGATATAGCGTCCAAGCCAGGGCGGATGCACTGGTCTCGTGTCCGGCAAGAAAAAAGATGGCCACCTGATCCACCATCTCTTCGGTACTGAACCGCTCACCTGTTACCGGGTCGACGGTTGTCATGATCTTGGTTGCCAGATCGTCGGGCGCGGTGCCCGCCTCAATCTCGGCCATTCGCTGAACCGTCAGTTCTTTGATCAACCGACGCACTGCAGCCGCGTTCTCCCGTGTCTGACGCGAATGAAACCGCGGAATCCACCGTGGCATCGGCAGGAAAGCCGCCAGGTTCAACAAGGGCTGCGCCCGCTGGTAGGCGCGAAACCTTTCAAATACTTGCGAAGCTATGTCGTGATCTATGGGAATTGAAAAAAGTGTTCGAAAAATCACGTCTGCCGCCGCATGGCTGGTAATCTCCTCAAACTCGACATTTTGCCCCACATGCGATCTCAAGCGGTCAACACTCGCTTGAGATGCTGAAAGCATGGCCGGAAACGTGTCGCGCAGCCTGCCCCCTTCAAATGCCGGATCAATAATCCGCCGCTGCCGTTTCCAGGTCTCACCATTGGTCAGAAACACCGAGTTCCCCAAAAGCGGCTTGAGACCCTCGCGTATTCGGTCAGATTTCGGAAAATCATCCGGGCGCCGTTTCAAGACAACGTCAACCAGGTCCGGCTGATTGACCAGAAAGGATCGAAAAAAAGGCGTGCGAAATTCTGCCATCCACGCACGATACAAACGGTGCGGCTGGGCCGAAAGCAGGTCCTGACGGAACATTTTGACATAATGCCAAAGCGAAACTTTGTCTGTCCGCGACGCGGGTTTGGGGGGGATCATGCGGCCACCGACGTGTATTTCGACACCGACTTATCGATCCTGGATTTCGAAGACTTTCGCCCACTGAAACGTTCAGCCAAGGTCAGTGGCCCAGCAGTGATGCGAAAGTAATCGTAGTCGCGCGGTCGGTCAAATGCGCAAAGATACTGAAAATGCAATCGAAAGAAACGCCAGCGCAGCGCCTTCCATCGTGCCGGAGAAAGGGTTTGCGTAAAGGCCGCAGAAACGACAAGCGGCCAACGCTTGTTCTCAGTCGCAACCCCACTTACAGCAACCGCATCGCATAGGGCAAAGGCGCAACCGTCGCCGGGGGCCGACACGTCAATCCAGGTGATCCTGTCGCTTGTTCCAAGAAAACGCAGATCGGCACGCAATCTGTGAGCTTCGGGCAGGAACGAAACCATCGGCGTCACCTGACCCAATGTCAGAAACCCCAAAGCTGGACCGTCATCACGGACACCACCGGACCGGATCAGGTCTGCCAGAACCGAAACCCCCAAGTGGGCGCCGGAACTATGACCCACGAGCAGAACTTCATCGACATCGCCACGCATTGCGTCGCTGATCAGCGCCGTGAATTCGGCTAGCCGCACTTCCAATTCCTGAGGTGTTCTGCCGTGAAATCTGGAGGAATAGATGTAGTTGTGCAGCAGGTAGTAAACGAGGAGCTTGTTATCCAGTTTTCGAAACCACTGCAAAGCACCGGCGCTGGTGGCAATCGCCAAAGCATAACCTAACAAACCCAGAAGCGGTTTTGATACCTGAGTGACCGCCACGCCCAGAAACGCTGCAAGTATCAACTGCAAGGCCAGCATGCCGACCGGGTAGAGTGCGGCGATCACCGGCCCTTTGCGCAACCTCATCACGCGGCGCAGGGTGCCGGTCGCGACATAGATCCAGGCCATACGAACCGTTTGCATATAGGTTTTGGCGATCGAGCCAGCCATGCTGTCCCGCACAAGATCAGACCAGACCAAAACATCAAACTCGGCCTCTACTTGCCTTCCATCCTGCAGGGATGTCACATGCCAGCCATAGCGTTCGACGCCGGTTTTCGGACGAAGTGCGATGTCGTACCCTGAAATCCGCGCCTGTTCCGCCCCCTCCTTGCGATACAACTCTCTGTATCTGCGTGCGTGCACGGGATCGTAGCCGGGCAGGTAAAACACCCGGCGCTTGCGCACCTGTCTGTGCAACGATTGACTGCTCACGATCTCGACCTCATGGCCGAAACCTATAGCGGAATTTCGGCAAGCGTAAGACCCGCCACCTTCGATTTCAGGCAAGTTTTAACACGTCAACCCAGCGTCGCGAGCCCCGGAAATGTTTCCAGCAACCACCAACTGAAAGCCGTAAAAAGCCCGGTGACCAGCATGATACCCACGAACAACAGCAGTCCGCCCATAACCTTCTCGATCGTTCCCATATAGGGCTTGATCCGGTTCATTACCGACATGGACCGGTTCAGGAACATCGCCGCCAGCAAGAATGGTATACCTAAACCCGCCGCATAGACCCCCAGCAACAACGTTCCTCGCGCCACCGAAGCCTCGGACGCCGCCAGCGAGAGAATTGCACCGAGTTGCGGACCGATGCAGGGCGTCCAGCCAAAAGCGAACGCCAGACCGAGGATATAGGCACCGAATACCGATCCTCCGGAGTCACCAGTTTCCATACGTGCTTCGCGGTCAAGTAGTGGAATACGAAACACGTTCAAAAAATGAAGCCCGAAAACAATGACGACAGCCCCGGAGAGCTTGGCAAAAAGCTCCTGGTTCGACAGAACAAAGGCTCCGAAAGCCGAAGCAGTGAACCCAAGCAACAGAAAGACCGTGGACAGGCCCAAAACGAAAAACAGCGCCGCCAGAGTTGCCTTTCGCCGTGCCCGCGCCTGATCCTGCATTTCGTTGATTGTCACGCCGCTCATATACGCCAGGTACGGCGGCACGATGGGCAGGACACAAGGCGACAGAAAGCTGATGACGCCGCCAAGCATGGCGATGAACATGGCAGGCAGCAGGCCCGCGTCGATGATATCGATTCCGAACATGTAACTGCACATATGTCATGAATGCGCGGACGTCACGAGGCCATGCGGTCACATCCCCGTGGTCTGACCGCTGGACAGGATCGGCGTTGGGCAATATCTGGCATATATGACCGAGATAACCGAAACTCTGGACGCTTTGGGCTTGCTGTGCCCCCTGCCCGTCCTAAAGGCCAGGAAACGGCTGAAGTCCATGCCAGACGGTGCAACTCTGCGCATTCTGGCAGATGATCCTGCAGCTATAGTCGACGTTCCTCACTTCTGCGCAGAATCAGGACATGCGTTGCTTTCAACTGGCGAAGACGGTGATCACCAGTTCTATCTGATCCGAAAGGGCGGATAGAAAAAAGGCGGGTCAATCGGACCCGCCTTTTTGAAACATCAATTTCCCGCAGACCACCATCCACGCCGCTTTGGCTTGGGGGGCTCAGCTGGCTGTGGTGGCTCTTCCGACACGGTTTCCAACGTTGGCTCTGTGTCGGTTTGTTCGTCCGACTCGTCGGGATTCTCAGGTTCAGCATCAGACTGTTGAGTTTCCTCGACAGCTGAAGCGCTCTCTTCTGCGACCGACGTAGTCTCCAGAACGGCCTCAGATTCCACTTGTGCCTCTGCTTCCGGCTCCGACGCAGCGCTTTCCACCACTTCGAGCTGACTTTCCTCTACGCCAGGCTCCGTCGGCTGGTCCGCCGAAGAGTTCTCTGTCTCGTTGGTTTCGGAGGCGTCGCCTGCGTCATTTTCCAAAGCTACTGGTTCGTTCACGGCTTCCGAGTTCGGAGCAGCTTCTTCAACTACGGTAGCCTCTTCCTTTTTCTTCCGACGAGGTGCGCGGCGTTTCTTCGGCTTGGGTGCGTCGTCCTGCTGGGCCTCTTCCGTCGCTTCATCAGACGAAGGTTGACTTGGATTTTCTTTTGCCTCGACGCTTCCCTCTTCCGGGGTAAACTCTGATGGCTGAGTTTCACCAGAATCGGCAGCATCACCATTTCCACCGCTCTTTTTGCGGCGGCGGCGGCGGCGCTTACGCTTGGGTTTTTGCTCTTCCTCGACCTGAACAGTATCTTCTTCTTCTTCGTCGTCGCTTTCATCCGCATCTACCTGATCCATCAGGGATGCGTTTACCGAGACAACAGGGGCCAAAGGTTCAGGCACAATGCGGCTTGCGGTCTTGAACTTCTCCATCGAGAAATCCGGACTGACCAGATGAACGTCGCCTTCTATCCGGACCGACAATCCATATCGTGCCTCGATCTGAGCGATATGTTCGCGCTTCTGGTTCATCAGGAAGTTCGCGATCCCCACCGGGCAGCGCACCAGAACCTCGCGTGAGCGGCGGCGGGTGCCCTCCTCTTCGATCTGACGCAGAATCGACAAAGCCATATTGTCATCCGACCGGATCAAACCAGTGCCATGGCACGACGGGCAAGGCTGCGTTGTTGCTTCAAGCATACCGGGGCGCAGCCGCTGACGGCTCATCTCCAGCAAACCAAACCCCGAAATACGCCCAACCTGAATGCGGGCGCGGTCGGTCTTAAGCTTGTCTTTCAAGCGCTTTTCGACGGCTGCATTGTTCTTGCGCTCGTCCATGTCGATGAAATCGATAACGATCAACCCGGCCAGGTCGCGCAAACGCAGCTGCCGCGCCACTTCCTCGGCCGCTTCCAGGTTGGTCTTGAGCGCGGTTTCCTCGATCGAACCTTCTTTGGTCGCACGGCCCGAATTGACATCGATGGCAACCAGCGCCTCTGTCACGCCGATCACGATATAGCCACCCGACTTCAACTGCACCGCCGGGTTGAACATCGAGCTCAGGTAGCTTTCCACCTGATAGCGCGCGAACAATGGCAGCGTATCTTCGTACCGTTTCACGTTCTTGGCGTGAGACGGCATTATCATTTTCATGAAGTCCTTGGCGATGCGATATCCGCCCTCGCCCTCGACCAACACCTCGTCGATATCGCGGTTGTACAGATCGCGGATCGACCGCTTGATCAGGTCACCTTCTTCATAAATCTTCGCCGGCGCAATCGATTTCAGGGTCAGTTCGCGGATCTGTTCCCAAAGGCGCTGCAGGTATTCATAGTCGCGTTTTATCTCAGATTTGGTGCGCCTGGCGCCGGCAGTCCGGATGATCAGGCCCGCACCGGTCGGGACATCGATTTCCGACGCGATTTCTTTCAGCTTTTTGCGGTCGGCCGCATTGGTGATCTTGCGGCTGATGCCGCCGCCACGGGCGGTATTCGGCATCAATACGCAATAACGACCGGCCAGAGACAGATAGGTGGTCAGCGCAGCACCTTTGTTGCCGCGTTCTTCTTTGACGACTTGAACCAGCAGAACCTGGCGAACCTTTATGACTTCCTGAATCTTGTATCGGCGTGGGCGCGGCTTGCGATGTGGGCGAATATCCTCGCTGTCATCCTCTTCGGCCACGGATTCGATGCTGTCATCCTTGTCGCTTGCGTCCACACCGCCGATTTCGTCATCATCGCCATTGTCGCCATCGTCATCGGCTTGTTTTTCCGCCTCTTCAACAGCTGTGTCCCGAGGCGTTTCTTCGGATGCGCCATCAGAACCGGTATCAGAGTCGTCAGCATCTTCCCCGTCCGAAGGTTCCTCCACCGGGGTTTCCGCCACACGCTCCATCGGCGAGGTCCCTTCGGGCACCTCTGAATCACCGGGTTCGTCATCGTCATCCAAGTCGATCGTTTCCATGCCCGTGGGTTCCGAGGCCACATCCTTGGTCTCTACCGGGTCGTTCGACTTGAAGTCTTCGGCTTTGGCGCGCGAGCGTGAGCGGCGTTTTTTCGGTTTTCCCTCGTCAGTTTCGTCGCGATCCTTCATCGCTTCGGCATAGGCGCGCTCTTCCTCCATCAGCGCCTCGCGGTCGGCGACGGGGATCTGGTAGTAGTCGGGATGGATCTCGGAAAACGCCAGAAAACCATGACGGTTCCCGCCGTAATCGACAAAGGCCGCCTGAAGCGACGGCTCCACTCGCGTTACTTTTGCAAGATAGATGTTGCCAGCTAGCTGGCGTTTGTTTTCGGATTCAAAGTCGAACTCCTCGACCTTGTTGCCGTCCACCACCACGACGCGGGTTTCCTCCGCGTGGGTGGCATCGATAAGCATTTTCTTAGCCATGTTTCCTTGGTGCACCGCGCCAAATGCGTTGTCCTACCCTGTCCGGGCGGATGGGCGCTTTTGGGGTGGTGTCTTGTCTGGGCGATGTGAGACGGCGCAAGGCAGGGTCCGGCGCTATCGCCCCCTGCCCGTTCACTCAATGGTCGCGCGCGCGTCATCGCGGTTCTTCTCCGACAGACGCGGTCCAGCCTGCGCCTGCCCATTATTCCTTTCACCCGATTGTCCCGGGCGAAGGCACTCCATTGCCTCTGATCAGAGGCACAATCGGCCTGCGTTGCCATCCGGAAGTGGTCCGAAAGTTGCGGCAAAGCAGCGAAACTCAATGATTCGGGGCTTATAGACGCTGAATGCACCCTGCCCGTCCCGTCACAATAAAAGCAGTCCTGCGGAAAACACAATGGGCAAAGTGAATGCGTCTGACCGGAATGGCTTGACGGTTCTGTGGCTTCGACCAACCATCAAACGATGAAAAGCTGGTTTTTCCTCGGGTTCTTCACGCTGCACCTTGGCATCGCATCCTTGGCCGTTGCCCGGGAAAGTGTTCATTTTGTACTGGTCCACGGGGCGTGGGTGAGCGAAATGTACTGGAAGCCCATCGCAGATGTACTGAAGGATGGCGGCGCGGATGTGACCGCAGTGAACCTTCCGATGACCGGCGCCACCACCACTGTCGGCGATCAGGGCACATACACTTCTGAAGTTATCGATGCCTTGTCCGGCCCCGTGATCCTTGTGGCGCACAGTGCCGGAACGCGACCGGCCACCGTTGCCTGGGATATCAGTCGAGACAAAATTGCAGCCGTGGTGTTCATCGAAGGCGCGCTGCCGACACATTCAGAACCCGAAGTCATCCCCGCCGACACCCGCACCCTGCAATGGCTGGTCATCAACGCACCGGATATCGTCGATCTGGGAATGTGGCCCCCGCCACCGGTGTTGCTCGAAAGATATGGCGATCAGACCCGCCCTGTCAGCCTCGCGTCGCTGACCGGAGCGGTCGAGCTGATCCATGGGCCGCTGCCAAGGGATATTCCCCGTGTGGCAATCACCATGACCGACAGCCCATTGCGCTCTCTGGCCCGTGACGCCCGAACGGCAAGCGGCTGGCAGCACGTCGAACTGTCCGGAACTCACGACATAACGCAAAACGCCGCAGCGATTGCCACGGCGCTTCTGGATATTGCGGCGTCACTGCCGAAGTGAGGATGCGTCAGAGGTAATCCGAACGCTGCAGGCCATACTTGGCCATCTTCTCGTTCAAAGTCCGGCGCGGCAGGCACAGTTCATCCATCACCGAGGCGATCGAGCCCTTGTGGCGGCGCATGGTGTTGTCGATCAGCATCCTTTCGAACGCTTCGACATATTCCTTGAGCGGCTTGCCCTCGGTCGTCATCACCGGCTGCATCTCTTCGTGATCGGACATCAGAAGCGAGGCAATAGTACCCGAGCCGCGACGCGATTGCAGAACGGCACGTTCGGCGATGTTGATCAGCTGTCGCACGTTTCCGGGCCACGGCGCCTGCAGCAGTTGCGCGGCTTCCTGCGCGCTCACTTGTGGTGCGTCGCACCCGTATTCTTCGGCGAACTGTTCGCTCAGACGGGTGAACAGCGTCAGGATGTCTTCGCCGCGCTGGCGCAGCGGCGGCATCGTGATCCGCAGGGCTGCGAGACGATAGAACAGGTCGGGGCGCAGCACGTCCTCGCTTGTCTTACCGGCCTCCTGCAGGTTCGAGATGGCCACGATGCGGGTTTCCGCAGGTGTCCCCTGTTCGTTCACTACGCTCAGAAGTCGGGCTTGCAACGTGTCGCTCAGGGCCTCGATACCTTCCAGCACCAGCGTACCACCGCGCGCTTCTTCGATGGCGGGCAACTGGCTGTCTTCGGGCTGCATCGGGCCGAAGAGGCGTTTGGACAAGGCCTCCTCTCCCAAGGCGGCGCAGGATACCAGCACGAACTTCTTGCCCGCGCGGCTGCCAACGGCGTGCAGCGCATGAGCGCAGAGCGTCTTGCCGGTTCCGGTTTCACCGTCGATCAGCACATGACCATCGGCCTGCCCCAGATCCAGTATATCCTCGCGCAGGCGTTCCATGACCGGGCTGGCGCCGATCAGCTTTTTCATGATCTGGGTGCCCCCCGACAATTCGCGGCGCAGTGCCCGGTTGTCGAGTGTCAGGCGGCGGGCATTGCTGGCACGTTTGGCCAGTTCCGACATGCGGTCGGGGTTGAACGGCTTTTCCAGAAAATCGAAGGCGCCGACACGCATGGCTTCGACCGCCATCGGCACGTCGCCATGACCGGTGATCATGATGACCGGCAGGGTGCTGTCCGATCCCATCAGTTTCTTGAGAAACTGAATGCCGTCCATCCCCGGCATCTTGATATCGGAAATCACGATCCCCGGATAATCCGGCCCCAGCACCTTGAGCGCCTCTTCGGCACTTGCGAATGTTTCCGTGTCGTACCCGGACAACGCCAGCCAC